>JAZSBS010000120.1:0-5730 GCA_045602525.1 Acutalibacteraceae bacterium | reverse complement strand
GAGCGTAAGCTTCAGCGCCTCTTCAGGAATCCTGAAGCTTCAAAGATGATAAAGCGCTGTAATGACTTCGGAGCAGGCGGCGTATCAGTCGCTATCGGTGAACTCGCTGACGGACTTTCGATCGACCTTGATAAAGTGCCTAAGAAGTATGAAGGACTTGACGGGACAGAGCTTGCTATCAGCGAATCGCAGGAGAGAATGGCTGTTTGTATCGAAAAGGAAAACATCGATGCATTCCTCGCCCTTGCAAGCGCAGAAAATCTTCAGGCTTGTCCTGTTGCAGTAGTAAAATCTGAACCCAGACTTGTAATGAACTGGAATGGTCGTAAAATTGTTGTTATTAGTCGTGAATTCTTAAATTCAAACGGTGCTGATAAGCATATTGTTATTACACCTGATGCACCAAAAGCATTTGGCGGTCCTGTTGACGGTGGTTTTGCCGAAAACTATAAAAAGATTGCTGACGACCTTAATATGTGTTCAAAACGCGGTCTTTCAGAGCGATTCGACTCTACTATCGGTGCTGGCACAGTTCTTATGCCATTTGGAGGTAAGTATCAGCTTACTCCTATTCAGGCAATGGTACAAAAGATTTCTGTAGAGAAAAAGCACACCAACGATTGTTCGCTTATGTCTTGGGGTTATAATCCGTTTATCACCGAGCAAAGTCCATACCATGGAGCATACTTAGCAGTTGTTGAATCAGTTTCAAAGCTTATTGCAACAGGTGCAAGATTCTCTGATGTATATCTAACTTTCCAAGAGTATTTTGAAAAGCCTGGTACCGACGGCAAACGTTGGGGCAAACCGCTTGCAGCACTGCTTGGCGCATTTAAAGCTCAAAAAGAACTTGGCATTGGTTCTATCGGCGGCAAAGACTCAATGAGCGGTTCGTTTGAAGATTTAGACGTTCCTCCAACTCTTGTTTCATTTGCTGTTACTACTGAGAAAACTGGCGATATTATATCACCTGAGTTTAAAAACGCAGGTAACAAGGTGGTAATGCTTTGTCCTATTTATGATGAGGATACCAATCTACCTAATACTAAATCGCTAATTTCTACTTATAATAAGGTTACTGAGCTTATGCGTTCGGGTAAGGTTGTATCAGCATACACACCAGGTATTGGAGGCATAGCAGAGGCTATTATGAAAATGTCTTTTGGTAACGGTCTTGGCTTTAAGTACGAGGATTATTTAAGCGTAGCTAAAATCTTTGACTATTCTTATGGCGCTTTCTTGCTTGAGGTTACCGAAGATATTGATGATGGTATTTTAATTGGTACTGTTACTGATGATAACAATATTACATTAGATAGCGAAAGCGTTTGTCTTGATGAGCTGCTTGGTATCTATGAAGACAAATTAGAGTCGGTTTATAGTTGCAATATAGCAGACCAAAAAACTCCAATGCAAAAATTCGAGTACAAGGCAAGCGGCTATCCCGCACCTGCTGTTAAAGTTGTAAAGCCTAAGGTGCTTATTCCTGCTTTCCCGGGTACCAACTGTGAATTTGATAGCGCAAAGGCCATGCGCGATGCAGGCGCTGACCCTGAAATTGTTGTTATTAAAAACCTTAATGCTGCGGGTATACAATCAAGCATAGAAGAGTTTGCTACTAAACTTAAGACGGCTCAAATGGTATTTATACCAGGTGGCTTCTCGGGTGGTGACGAGCCTGATGGTAGCGGTAAATTTATTACAGCATTCTTCCGTAATGCCGCTATCAAAGAGGGTGTTACTGACTTGCTCCAAAATCGTGACGGTTTAATGTGCGGTATTTGTAACGGCTTCCAAGCGCTTATAAAGCTCGGTCTTGTGCCGTACGGTAAGATTATTGATACCGATGTAAACTGCCCAACGCTTACCTTTAACACAATCGCGCGTCACCAGTCACGTATTGTGCGTACCCGTATTGCATCAAACAAGTCACCATGGCTTTCACTTACAAACGTTGGCGATATCTATAACGTGCCGATTTCTCACGGTGAGGGTCGTTTCTTAGCAAGTGAAGAACTTATTAAAAAACTTGCTGAAAATGGTCAGATTGCAACCCAGTACGTTGACCTTGCCGGTAACGCTACAAGTGATGTTCACTTTAACCCAAATAACTCAATGTATGCGATAGAGGGTATAACTTCACCTGATGGTCGTGTATTTGGTAAGATGGGTCACAGTGAGCGTATAGGCGAAGGCCTTTACAAGAATGTTCTTGGTGAATATGATATACGTATGTTTGAAGCTGCAGTTAAGTATTTTAAATAATTTTATCGGAGTTGAATAGAATGGCATATTTATCTGATATTGAAATTGCACAACAGTGTAAAATGCAACCCATAACTGAAATTGCGAAAAAAGCAAAGGTTGATGACAAATATATTGAGCAATACGGCAAGTACAAAGCAAAGATTGATTTATCTTTACTTAATGATACTGACCGTAAAGATGGTAAATTGGTGCTGGTTACTGCGATCACTCCAACTCCTGCAGGTGAGGGCAAGACTACCACAACAATCGGTCTTGCCGATGGACTTGCCCGCATAGGTAAGGATGTTACAGTGGCTTTGCGCGAGCCTTCTTTGGGACCCGTATTTGGTGTTAAGGGCGGTGCCGCAGGCGGTGGTTATGCACAGGTTGTACCTATGGAGGATATTAATCTTCATTTCACAGGTGACTTCCACGCTATTGGTGCAGCAAACAACCTGCTTGCTGCCATGCTTGACAACCACATTCAACAGGGAAATGCTTTAGGGATTGATGTTCGTAAAATCACCTGGAAGCGTTGTGTTGATATGAATGATCGTCAACTTCGTTTTGTTGTAGATGGTATGGGTGGTAAGGCTAACGGTGTACCACGCGAAGATGGTTTTGATATCACCGTTGCGAGTGAGATTATGGCAGTATTCTGTCTGGCAAGCTCTATAACCGACCTTAAAGAGCGTCTTTCTCGAATAATAGTTGGATATACCTATGATGATAAGCCCGTTACAGCTGGCGATTTGAAGGCCGTTGGCGCTATGACAGCACTGCTTAAAGATGCTATCAAGCCAAATCTTGTTCAAACACTTGAAGGAACACCTGCATTTGTTCACGGTGGACCTTTTGCAAACATTGCACATGGTTGCAACTCAGTAATGGCAACAAAGCTCGCACTTAAAATGGGTGACTACGCTATTACCGAAGCAGGCTTTGGTGCTGACCTTGGAGCTGAAAAGTTCCTTGATATAAAATGTCGTATGGCAGGGCTTATACCTGATGCTGTTGTTGTTGTTGCTACTGTGCGCGCGCTTAAAATGCATGGTGGTCTTGATAAAAAATCTCTTGATACTGAAGACCTTGTTGCCCTTGAAAAAGGTATTCCGAATCTTTTACGTCACGTATCAAATATTAAAAATGTTTACAAGCTTCCTTGCGTGGTTGCTGTTAACCGTTTCCCGACCGATACCGATAATGAAATTGATTTTATTATTGCAAAATGTAATGAATTAGGTGTTAATACCGTTCTTTCTACAGTTTGGGCAAATGGAGGTGCCGGTGGTGAAGCGCTGGCGCACGAGGTTGTTCGTCTTTGCGAAGAAGAACAGGGTGACTTTACCTTCTCTTATGAACTTGATGGCACTATTGAGGATAAGATTGAGGCTGTTGTTAAAAAGGTTTATGGTGGCGATGGTATCGCTATACTGCCAAATGCTAAAAAGCAGATTGCACAGCTAAGTGCACTTGGATTTGATAAGTTACCAATTTGTATTGCTAAAACACAGTACAGTTTTTCTGACGACCCGACCAAGCTTGGCGCACCCGAAAACTTTACCGTAACAATTAAAAACGTAAAGGTATCTGCTGGCGCAGGCTTTATAGTTGTTATGACGGGTGATATTCTTACAATGCCCGGTTTACCAAAATCTCCTGCGGCAGAACGTATTGACGTTGATGAAAACGGCAAGATAACAGGTTTATTTTAAGTTATAATATAATTTAACATCCGTCACAAAAAACACTGTGACGGATGCTTTTATGTTGATTTTTAGTTATTTGTATGTTAGTATGCTTTTGGTGATTTTATGTATGATATAGTTCTTTTTGACCTTGACGGAACATTAACAGATCCGGGTGAAGGAATTACAAATTCAGTGGCGTATGCTTTAAATAAGTTTAATATTAAAGTTAAGGACAAAACCGAACTTTACAATTTTATCGGCCCGCCACTCATAGATTCTTTTATGAAATATTATGACATGAGTTATGAAGACGGCTTGAAAGCGGTTGATTATTATCGAGAGTATTTCGGTGTGACGGGTATATTTGAAAATCAAGTTTTTGACGGAATACACGAACTGTTAGCCGATATCAAAAAATCGGATCGAACAATATCTCTTGCTACTTCAAAACCTGAAGTATATGCAAAAAGAATTTTAGAACACTTTGATTTAACACAGTATTTTGATTTTGTCGGCGGTGCCACTATGGATGAAACCCGATCAAAAAAAGTCGATGTAATTGCTTATACGATAAAACAACTAAGTGTCACCGATAAATCAAAGGTTGTAATGATAGGTGACCGTCACCACGATATCGAAGGTGCAAACCAGAATGGTATTGATTCAATCGGTGTATTATTTGGTTACGGTAACCAAGAAGAACTTGAAATAGCTGGCGCCACATATATTGCTGAAACGGTTAATGATATTTTGAAATTTATATAAACTGTTTATATTAAAACTGAGGCACACTTCGTATAGAAGTGTGCCTCTTTAACAGAAGATTTCCTTATAAAAATTCAATTTCACCTAAAACAGTATTGATAATATAATCACCTTTAAAACTACGCAATGTGTCCATATGTGGTTGGGTGACATGTATTTGCTGATGCTGTTTGCTTTCCCATTGTTCAATAAGCAAAAGCTCGTTTGGGTCTTTTTCTGATAGATAATAATCATATCTGATGCAACCATCTTCGGCTCGTATCGCATCTAAAACGCCGGTCGACTTTACCTTGTCAATAAAAGCCTCACGTTTTTCTGGTAAACATTCAAATTTCACATAAATTGTATACATAGTATTTTCTCCTTTGCTATTATTCAATTTAGTAAATTATATATGATTTTTTAAAACAATGCAATATAAAAATCCTCCCGATTTCTCGGGAGGATAAGTTTATTTATGAAACTTTAATTATTTCATATCCTTGATGGCAGCCTGGGCTGCTATCAGCAAAAGAGGGAAAACTTACTTATAAACTTAATCATTTAATTTTAACAGCTCTTCTGCTATAACCTGCGCCATAATAGCGTGACCTTTATCATTGGGATGGAGTCCATCGGGAACCACTTCTTTATCAGTTGGGTCAAGAGGATTTATTTTGAACAGGTCTATTACTGCCACCTTGTGGTTTTTACATATTGTTAGAATAGCATTTACATAGTCTTCCAAAGTTTTCGAATCGGGCATCGCAGGCTGCGTTTCAAAAGTTCTGTGAATAGGTGTCATAAAAATCAACTTAGCCTGCGGAAACTTCTGCTTCAGAGTCTTTATAAGGGAATTCACAGCGCCGCAAAATGTGTGTATGTCCTCACTTTCCAATGTTCCAAACGGCGCATCGCCATGTCCATAATCATTTGTGCCGCCAAATACTACAATAGCATCTGCATTTCGGTCCATAATCTCCGAACGCAGTTCAAAAGTTAAATCCCAGTTGGTATTCTCCTTTGAGGGCACAATCTGGCGTGCAAT
>JAZSBS010000119.1:0-5271 GCA_045602525.1 Acutalibacteraceae bacterium | reverse complement strand
GGCATATAAATCTGAGCGTTGTAGCAAGCGCCACGCCTGCCACGATACCAAAGGCTCCCTTTTTAGCAAATGCTCCGCTGATACCGAGCACTGTGTAGGCAAGGATATAATCGAGCACAAAGGTCGCAACAACCGCGCCTGCCGTAAGGCCCCAGCTCATAACCTCACCAAAGCTTATAAAAAGCTGAATGAGTGAATAGGCAAAAGCGGCGCCAAAGCCCCATTTAAGCCCTAACATACACGATAAGAACGCCACGGGCACCATCGAGAGCACCGTAACTCCGCCGCCCAAGGGTGGCTCATAAGGCTTAAGGAAGCTCAGTACTGTGCCAAGAGCGATCATTACGCCGCAAAGCGCAATTTTTTTGATGTTCTGTTTTGTTTTTTCCGTTTCCATTTTCCATTTTCCTTTCTTTTCTGATGAAAACAAAAAACAAAAACCGCACTACCCTCTGGTAATGCGGCATAGGTGTTTTTTATTCTCCTACGGCGGCATTATCCGCATCAGGTTATAGGTCGAGACCATAGCGTATAACACGCGGGTCCCCTCTCAGCCGAAGTTTCATCCAGCTCCCTGTTTGTTAAATTTTGACTTTGTAACGTTACGTGTATTGTTATACACCAAAAAGCTTATTTTGTCAAGTCCTTAAAAATATTATATTCATAATCTACGTCGGTAAACCAGTGCTCGTTAAAACCTGTCATACGTCTATCAAAGTATGTTTGGTTTTCAGCGCCGTCAAAGCTGTAGCCGTTATAAATTTTTCTTGGCGGTATAACCATTCCGAGAGACTCAAAGTATGGACGCATTTTTTCTATACGTTGCTCAAAGTTTTCGTAGTTTCTAATCTTTGGATTGGTCCAACAAAGTTCCGCCAGCGCTAAAAATCTAACGTGGGTATGGAATCCAAACTTTAATTCATCCTCTATATACTCGGTCCAAAGCGGCATTTCATAACCTAATATGCCCTCTTCGCGTTCAATACCTAAAAATGTTGCATTAAAATTGTATGTCGCAGGAAGCGACAAGCGCGAATACGGATAATCGGCATATAAATAAATTTGTGACGAGATTATAACGTCGCCGCCTTGATTATTTACCCAATCAAGCGCCTCCTTTAATCCGCGCTCAAATGTCCAAAACTGACCGATTGAGGTTTTATCAAGGTTGGGGTTAACCATATCATTCCAACCAATAACACGCTTTCCGCGCGTGCGAAGATGTTCAATAAGAATATTATTAAAATATCCGTGAAGCTCAACGTGATTTTTCAGCCCCTTTTCTTTCATAAGCGCCTGACAATCGGGGCAGTTGTTCCACGCATCTGGAATAACCTCATCCCCACCTATATGAAAATATGGTGCTGGGAAAATCTCGCAAAGCTCATCAAATATATCCTTTAATGTTTCGTAAACACGAGGTTTAGCACAGCAAAGAACACGGTCTAAGATACCGTATCTGGGGTCAACCTCAATCTGCTCACCTGTGCAAGAAAGCTCGGGTAAGCAAGCAATAATTGCCGCGGCATGACCCGGCACATCAATTTCGGGGATAACCGTAATATTGCGCTCGGCGGCATAAGCCACTATTTCACGAGCATCATCCTGCGTATAGTAAAGGCCCTCGCCGTAAACACCGTCATCATAGGGCTTTTCTTTATCTAAGGTTTGTTTCGGGCAACGTGATGAACCACGGCGAACCGTACCCTTTTCGGTAAGAACAGGGTATTTCTTTATTTCTATTCTCCAACCCTGATCGTCACAAAGATGCCAATGAAAAACATTTAATTTAAGAGTTGCTAATATATCAAGTGTTTTTTTGATATGCTCTACCGACCAAAAATGACGGCTGCAATCAAGCATAAAACTGCGCCATCTAAACTCTGGCTTATCGGTTACTTCTATAGCGTCAAACTGCTCATTTCCTGCTGCAAGCTGAACAAGTGTCATAAAACCGTAAAGCGCGCCGCCCTTGTCAGAACAACGAATTTCGATATTCCCATCATTATATGTAAGCGTATAACCGTCTGTCGCAAGCATACTGTCTTTTATAAAAGTAAGCTTGTTTGTATCTGCCGCAACAGCCTTGGGCACAAGGTGTGAAAACAAATTTATCGTTTCCAAGAACTCACCGCAAAGCTGGGTTTTGGTTGAAAAGAAAACTTTTTGTTTTAGCTCGGTTGTCTTTTGCGGCTTTGGAATAAGATTTATCATTAAAATTCCCCCAAGATATTCTTTAATTAGATAATATCGTAAAATCACACCAATTGCAACACAAAATTACTTTTAATAAATACAATCCAACAAAAAGCAAAAGCTCTCGCTATATTTCTATAGCGAGAGCTTTGAATTCAATTATGCATTGTGCATTAATTATGCTTTTCTTGCCTTGCGAACAAGTACAAATGCTGCGCCCATAAGAGCTGCTACTGCAGCAACAGTTGCAACGCTTTCACCTGTTGCAGGTGACTTGTCGCTGCTGTCGCCATCTGTAGAAGTCTTGTCGTCTTCCTTAGCGAGCTTAGCAATTACGAGTTTTTCAGCCGTTACTTCTTCTTTTCCTTGTGCATCAGCAAAGAGCTTATCACATTCTGAGCAAGCATAGTGAGCCTTTGTACCCTCTTTTTCAGTGGTAGCTGCTTCTCCCTTAACCTCTGAAAGCTTGTGTCCTGCAGCGATAAGGATGCCTGCTTCGTCATAAGCAGCATATACTTCTTCCTTCACAGCTTCAAGCCATTCCTCTTCGCTGTTAAAGTTTTCAGGATTAATAGCGTCGAAGTCAATTTCAACCTGAACTTCTTTATCGCCTACAATTGCGAGGAAGCAGTTTACACAAAGCTTGTGTGCTACGCAACCTGGTTCTTCACATGTAGCGGGTTCAGCTTCTACTTCTTCCCAATCGTGTGCTTCAGGATCTGCAGGTGCTACCATATCAACATCAGCTGCTTCTGCTGCTTCAAGCAATGCTTCGTGGTATGCTTCTGTCTGGAGGTCTTCAAGAATTGCGCCCCAGTATTCATACCAAGCTTCGCTCCAGTTTTCGTCTACCTCAGCAATAGTTTGACAAAATACATCGTAGTCAGTCCAATATGCATCCATTGCATCCCAATCGCTAGGATCTTCAGGATATGCAGGTACCTCTACACCTAAATCAGGATAGTTTTCAGCAACGTATTCTGCAAGTGTTTCATTTTCGATGTAGTTTAATTCTGCATCAAGCTTTGCGCCGATACCGATTGGCTCATCTGCCTCATAGTCCCAAGCATAGAATGCAGCCCAGTCAATTGTAACGTCGGTTTTTTCGCCGTCTACAACAAGGAGGTAGCAGTCTGTGCAGAACTTGTGAGCTTTTACGCCATCGTCTGTACATGTTGCAGTGCATTCATACTCTACCCATGCATGATTGTCAGGATCTAACGGAAGATTTACTTCATCGTATTCAAGTGCATTTTCATATGCTTCGTCTTCAGCTGCGTCAGCTGCAAAGCTGTAGTTACAAACTGGGCAGTACTTGTATGCAATGTTACCGGGCATTGTACAGGTTGAAGCAAGTGCTTCATTTTCGTCAAATGAGTGACCTGTCTTTGCATCGGTTACAATCTTGGTTTCCATCTCGAAATAGCATTCTGAACAAGCCAGTATTTCAGTATGCTGACCGTCGCCAGCACATGGTGCTACAAAGTTACTATCCATCCATGGAGTCTGCCACTCACCTGCAACGTGACCAATTTCACGGTCAGGACCAGCCGCACCACAGTTTTCGCACTTCTGTGCAACTTTCTTACAAGCTGTAGCGGTTGCATTCCAACCAAGCTCAACCGGTTCACCGTCATCTATCCATTTGTGCTCTGTTGGTACAAAGTCAGGATTTTCCATTTCTACATCCTGAAGCTTACAAGCGCTGCACTCGTAGTGACCTGTGTCTGCTTTATCGCAAGCACCATCATTGTTTGATACCCAAACGATGTCTGCTGCGTCATGAGGACATACGTAAGGACAGGTGCTGCATGCACCGTCAACAAAGGTGTGATTTTCCTTGCCCGATGTTGCCATCTTACAAACTGTACATTCGCCAGCGTGACCTTCTGCGTCATAGGTGTAGTCACCTACGTGACCTTCTGCACCAAATTCCTGGTTACATACAGAACAGGTCTTTGAGTGACCGGTTTCGTTCATGTTGTATAATACATCGCCGTTTGAATCTGTTTTTGCAGTGTGGTCTTTTATAGGATCTACTGTGCTTTCAAGCGCATTTTCCATAGGCTCATCATCTGCTGCTGTTGTAGCAAATGCGTTTCCGCATACTTCACAAAACTTGTGCGCTATTGTGCCTGCGCCCTGACAGTCAGCAGGAGTTGCTTCGACATCCTTGAATTTATGACCTGCTACGAAATCAGGATTATCCATCTCTACATCCTGGAGTCCGCAAGCTGTACATTCGTAATGACCTGTGTCTGCTGTCAAGCAGGTTGCGTTATTGTTTGATATCCAAGCAATATTTTCTTCTGCGTGTGCGCAATCGCCGCCGCATACTGTACATTTGCCGTCAGCTGCTGCTTTGTCAAATGTGTGTGCTACTGCTGCGCCAACAAGTCCGCAGTTACAGCTTTCGCTGTGTGTGCCGTTACCGTTGTCGGTAGCCGCAGCAAAGCCGATGTGGAACTCGCGAAGTGTAGGAAGCTTGCCTTCAACAGCAAACCAAGTATTTGCCCAATCAAGATTCATAGCTGTTGCGCCTGCGCCAAGGACATCGTCAGCGCTAATTTGCGCAATTTGTTCTTCTTTATAAGTATAATGACCCAACGTTAAATCTTGGTCGGTATAAACATTGCTAAAGAGTTCTGCTAACGAACTATTATAAGCAGTATCGTATGGCAACTGACCTAAAACAACTGAATTAGAATAACTATGATTTAAGTCAGATGTTTTCCAATTATTCTTAATAGTACCAAATGCCTGTTTTAATTCAACGTCATTAGCATTCTTCACCATATTGCCATAGATAATACAGTTGCTGATGCTGATAAGACCTTGTGTGTTACCCGATAAAACACCTGTACGATTTGTGAAATATTGGATATACTCATCTGCAGTTCCTGCGTTTTTGGTCGTTGCTTCAGTGTTGTAGAGCCAAGAGTTAGAAACCTCTACGGTATCTATGTAAACTCTGTTGCTATCGCCGCCAGAAATTGACTGGCCGTACAATGCGCCAGCATAGCTTTGTGATGCAAAATAAGAGTTTCTGATAGCAACATTTTTAACGGTTGCATC
>JAZSBS010000118.1:0-2159 GCA_045602525.1 Acutalibacteraceae bacterium | reverse complement strand
GTTGATAGGCAGCAGGTGTAAGCGTAGCGATACGTGTGCTAGGCTGTACTAATAGACCGAGGGCTTGACCTATTTTTTCGATCCTTCTCCATTACTTGTTCAGTTTT
Organism: Acutalibacteraceae bacterium; assembly: GCA_045602525.1. GTDB lineage: Bacteria > Bacillota > Clostridia > Oscillospirales > Acutalibacteraceae > UBA737. Next base: position 2,052 of record JAZSBS010000118.1, on the reverse strand, counting down.
CAGGGTGTGAGCAAAATACAATTTCAAGCAACTGCTAGAAGGCAGTTGCTTTTTTGTTTGTAATGATATTTTTTCAACATTATAAATAATATTGTGCAGTTGGTGCTTTTTTTGACGTCTGTAATTCAATGTTTTAAATCAAAATTATGTAAAACTATCAAAAAATAATTAAAAATATTAAAAAAACTATTGAAATTTTCATTTAAATATATTATTATGGTATTGGCATATATGTAAATGTGGGTTATTGCCTCTAAATCTGCGGGCAGTCGTGTTGTGATCTGGGCGGCATACTCCATTTGCCAAAAAGTATTTTTAAATTTGGTGGGTAAAACCCACAAAGAAAGGAATGGTTTTTAAATGACAAAATTGTTTAAAAACAGCAAGCAGGTACTTTCATTTGTATTAGCATTTGCAGTACTTGCAGTGTCACTTTTCACAGGCGTTGTTATCAATTCTGAAGCAGCATGTGATGGCATAGTTGATGAGTGGAAGTGGACAGATGGCAGTTGGTATGATGAAACACTTGCTGATAACGGAGAAACCGGCGCTGACTGGGATAATGCAATTATCATCGACAGCGCAAGAGAGTTTGCTTGGCTTGCAAGCAAGAGCGGTTCAGAAGAAGGTAAGTACTATAAAGTTGCTGACGGCATAAAAGCTTTCAACATGACTCCTTCACTTAATCTTGATGGTGATTTGACACCTGCAGAGGTTGAGGCTGCGCTTAATACAGAGTGCCTTACATCTACTTGGTGGAACTCAATATTTGCTGGCGCAGGCTTTGACGGTAATGGTGTAATTATCTACGGCGTTCAGGGTTATAATACCACATATGGCGGCTCAGGCGCTTTGTTCTATAAGGTTAAACCCGGTGTAACCATCAAGAACTTAACATTAAAAAATTCTTATTTTTACGGCGACTCAGCAGGTTCGCTTTTTGCTAATGTTGACGGCACCACTGCTTCAACAATAACAATTGAAAATGTTGTTCTTACAGGTAACGTAGTAATTTCTTTCCGCAATAACGGCGCTGAAACATATGGCGGTGTTATGTTCGGTCAGTCTCAGGCTTGCCGTGTAGAGATAAAGAACTGCTTGGTTTATAACAACGAGGCAAGACACGCAGGTTCTTATACTGCCAGTGGCATCACAAAAACAGGCTACGACGTTACATATGGTTTGTTTGGTTCTGCAAACAAAATTGGTACTGACTGGTCAAAAATTGAAAACAGTATTATTTTAGACTGTTTACCATTCTCACCAAGCTATAGCTATGCGAATACAACCGAACTTACATACAATAATGTATACACCAATATGCTCGGCACTTCGGGCACAAACACAATGGTTGACGGTAATCCCAACGCTGAAGGTAATTATACTGTTTACACAGTTGACTACTCTTTTACAGAAAAGAGTGGCGGCAAGGTAAATATTACAGCAAGCAGAGATAAGAGCGGAACTGTAAACACTATAAACAAGGATCTTACAGAAGAAACAGCTAAATTTTTCGCAGTTACAAAAGACGGCATAAAGGGCGCTGCAGGCGCGGCTTTGATGACAGAGCTTGACTGGGATAACGTTTGGTTTGCAAACGCAGGTATCCCCGAGCTTCGCGTATTCCATGATGTATCTGACGAAGCAACAGCAGGCACAAACGGTCACACCGTAAAATGCGCAGATTGCGATCTTGTAAGCATTGAGTTAGCGCATGCATACGGCGCAGATAACAAGTGCACCGCTTGTGGTGCAGATAAAGTGTGTGGTACCAATATACTCTATTGGGATGGTGGCGAAACCGCACCCACAAAAACTGACAGTGAGGGTAATATATTGATTACCACTCCCGCAGAGCTTTACTATCTTGCTAAAAACGGCGATACAAGCTCAACTTCAAAATATAAGATAGCTGATGGCGTTGATGCATTTGTTATGCAGCCAAGCAATGTTGTTGATACTGCCGAGCTTATGTCACGCTCAAGCTACGCAGAAACAAAGGCGTATTTTGACAAATTGAAATCACAAGGTGCAGACCTTAAGCTTTGGGTA
>JAZSBS010000117.1:0-11775 GCA_045602525.1 Acutalibacteraceae bacterium | reverse complement strand
AACGACATGACTACGATCCGTCTTCGCAACGGCCCCCTTATTGGTATCGCAGGTAACATACCGGGCGGCGGCCTTTATATCCTCTTCGCCGTTTTCCGGCGCTGCCGCCACATCCGCCTGTTTCAGCATTTCAAGGTCATTGTAATAATCGCCTATGGCATAACAGCAACCCTTGTTTATATTAAGCATCTCACAAAGCAATTTTAAGGTTGTTGCTTTTGAAACGCCCTTTGGAACATGCTCATAATAATATCTTCTTCTACCATCAATAACAGCAGAGGTATCCACAAACTGTGAGCTATGCTCAAAGCTTGAAATAATTTGCTTTGTAGCCTGAAACTCGCCGTCATTTGCTGACAAATAAATAACTTTATTCCAATTATACTGTAAAGCCGTTTCGTAATCAAGTAAAAACGTATCAAGATTTTCATAGATTGCGTGATCTATTGACTCTTGGTTTTGGTTTAATACAATAACCTTTTTGCCGCAGTGCGCTTCTATACCCACAGTTTTGCAACTGTCAATTACCGCTTTTACGATATGACGGTCACTTTTCGGTACAAAAAGTTCATACAAAACCTTATCCGCTTTAAAATCATATATCATGCTGCCGTTTGCAACAATTGAAGGACCTATGCAATCTATTCTGTCGGTAACAGTAGAAACTGCGCCCGCTGTTCTGCCTGTAGCAAGCGCAAAGGTTCCTCCCTCGCTTACAAAATACTTGATTTTTTCAACATTAATCGCGGGCATATAATCATTAAGCAGTAGCGTGCCGTCTATATCACAGGCAAGCAGACATCCGTCAAACAGTCCCATTACGGCACTCCCTTAAGAATTTTGTAAAATATTCAGGCAATTCACTTGTGAATTCCATATACTCTCGAGTGTCAGGATGAATAAAGCCTATTTTTCGAGCGTGTAAGCACTGACCGCCAAGCTTGGTTATAACTTTGTGAGGTCCGTAAACGTCGTCGCCTGCAACGGGGTGTCCGAGCGATGCCATATGTACCCTTATCTGATGCGTTCTGCCGGTTTCAAGTCGTAGCCTTACATAAGTAAATCCGTTTAACCGTTCAAGCACCGTGTAGTGAGTAACTGCCTTTCTGCCGTCCTCAACTATAGCCATCTGCTTACGCTTTATGGGGTGTCTGCCAATGGGCGCGTCCACCGTGCCGCTATCGTTTTTAAGATTACCGTAAACCACCGCTTCATATTCGCGAGTTAACGAATGCTCTTTGATTTGCTCCGCTAAAAACAAATGTGCATTATCGTTTTTTGCAACAAGCAGCAAGCCGCTTGTGTTTTTATCTATTCTGTGCAAAATACCCGGTCGCATAACGCCGTTAATACCCGACAGGCTATCACCGCAATGATATAGGATAGCGTTTACAAGTGTGCCACTATAATTGCCTGCCGCTGGGTGCACCACCATATCCTTTGGTTTGTTCACCACCAAAAGCGAGTCGTCCTCATACACAATATCAAGCGGTATATTTTCAGGCTCTGCATTGTACTCCTGTGGCTCGGGTATAGTTATATCAATAACATCACCCTTTTTAAGCTTTGTGTTTTTAGCTGCGGCTTTACCGTTTACACAAACATTTCCGTCTTCAATTAATGTTGCCGCATACGAACGTGTAATATCTGTATTTTCCGCCACAAACACATCAAGACGGCGGCTTTCGCCGTCGTCAAATGTAAGGTTAACTGTTTTCATTTTCGTTAGCTTGTGAAAGTGTCGACTGAGCATCTACTCTCTTTTTTTTGTTTTCATCAATCATATCCTTAAAGAAATACAAAAGCAAAAGACCTGCTCCTATAACAATCGCGCAATCAGCAATATTAAACACCGGAAATGTTGGCCAAAATTCAAAATGTAAAAAGTCTATAACATTTCCACCACGAAAGACGCGGTCAATCATATTGCCAACGCCGCCCGAGAGAATAAGCATAATAGACCAAAACATTAACTTGTTTCTTACACCACACTTAAGCAGCAACGCAATGCACACAAGCATAATAACAATAGTAACCGACAGCAGTAGCCAGGTATATCCGCCAAGCATACCCCATGCGCCGCCGTCATTATGGATATAGGTTATATCAATAAGACCCGGCAGAAACTCATAGGACTTTGCCATTTCAAAATTGTTTGAAATAAAAACCTTGGTGAATTGGTCAACCGCTAAAACTATGATGCCTGTAACGACTGCTAAAATATATGATACCAAAAAGGCTCACTCCTAAATTTAAATATCTTCTTCCTCAGCCTCTTCGTCCGAATCAAAATCAAACTCCTCGGCATTAATTACAAAGCCTGTGCCCGATACAGCCTCTATCAGTTTTTCAGCCGGCTCTTCCGATACAGTCTCAAACTCGTCCTGATTTTCGGGTAGGGTAATATCTTCGGGATTTTTAATGTATTCTTCAACAGTGGGCATCTTATCAAACGAAAGCGCTACTGCTTGGGCAATTTCGCTTGGATCATTTGGAATTGTATCTGGCAAAGCAGACAACAATTCAAGGTGCTCCTTATACTTAGCTGTGATTTCGGTTTTGAAAGCAGCTACTTCAATCTTCAACTTGTTAAACAACAACTGTTGACGATCAATGCAGTCTTGTGTTGCTGTTTCCACCGCAGCCTGTTTTTGTTCTGCATTTTTAATTATCTTTTCAATATCATTCTGAAGTGCGTCTTTACGCTCGCCTGCCTTTTTATCAAATGCCGATGTCAATTCTTTTTCCTGAGCGGTAATTTTTTCAATGCTTGCCTGAGCGGAAGCAATAATCTCTGCGCTCTTGCTCTTTGCCTCTTCTACTATCTGGTCGGCAAATTTTTGCGCGCTCACAAGCACATTTTGTATGTTGCCCTGAGAATTTCTGCAATCCTCAAGCTCACCCTTTAACTCGTTTATTTTGCTGTTCATCTCTCGAAGAGTTCTTTCAAACTGCTCGTAGTCAGCCTCCACCTTATCAAGAAGAATGTCAACCTCCTCTTGCTTATAGCCTCCCATTGCTTTTGAAAAACGCACATTGCGTATCTCACTTGCACTTAACATAGCATATCCTCCCTAAATGTATTTATCATACTTTAAAATAATTCTGCCTTTTTTTGAATGCTCATCACAGGCGACAATCTCAAACTTTCCCTTTTTGCGCACAGTGATTTTGTCATTTGCTTTAATGTTAACAGTGGTTTTAGCGGCAGTTGCCAAATTGACCGAAACATAGCCATCAACAATTTTTTCATTTGCCTCTTTACGCGATATGCCGCAAATAGCCGCCACCACACAATCAAGACGAGTTGATGCAACCGTCACAGCAAATGTCTGCTTTTTGCTACCCTGAGGCAACGGTTCACAAAAGCCCTCCGTAAGGGTCACACCTACATTTCCGATTTTGCTTATTTCATTAAACACAAATTTTGAAATGTCATCTAAAACAAAAGCAACCGTTCTGCCCTCACCTACAAGTATATCACCTATTGTTTCTCTGTTTACACCAAGCGCCATCAGAGCGCCCAAAAAGTCGCGATGTGTAAGTTTATCACACACACGATATGTAAAGGTGATCGCCTTTATGGGAAAATCAGGCTCATCACACCAATCGGGCAAAACACCAAGAATCACCCGTTCGGCTCCATCATAGCCACCAAAATAAATATATCTGTCTCCGCATTTAAATTGATTCAGGCAAATCGCCAACTCATCAGCAGTTAAAAAACCTATAAATTTTGGAAAATTTGATTTATCGCAAAGTTGCTTCAAATCATCAATTCTTGCAGGCAAAAGTTTTATATCCATTAAAAGTAAATTTTACCGTCTTCAAATTCCTCGGGCAATAACTCACCCATAACATCTACGCCGCGAGCAACTATTATAAAGGTGTTTTTTGCTACCTTTCTCATATTGCCGCCATTAGCGTAAGCCACGCCGCTTAAAAAGTCAACAATTCGGCGGCTTACCTCACGTGCGCTTTCTTCAAGATTTAAAACCACCGTTTTACCCTCGTTAAGATGATCTGCAATGCTTGTAACCTCGTCAAAACGGTCCGGCTTTACAAGTACTACCTGCAAGCCGTTATTGTTCTGCGAATAATTAATTGTCTTTGATTTTATAAGCTTTGCAGGAGCCTCTTTTTTAGGGGAATATACCGGCTCGTCATAGTTTTTTTCGCGTGGCGCGCGTTCGGTTTCCTCAACCACATCGTTTTCGTAATCGTCATCATCCGGAATTACCATAATGTTTTTAATGCTGTCCCAAAGTCCCATAAATACACTTCCTTTATACTAACTTTTAAATGCTATAGTTCCGTCTGCCGAAAAGCGCAGTACCAAGTCGCACCATATTAGCGCCCTCCTCGATTGCCACCTCGTAATCGTCAGACATTCCCATAGATAAAATATCCATATTACTATTATCTATTTTTTTATCAGCAATGTCAATAAACAGTTTTTTCATTTTTGCAAAATATGGTCTGTTTTGCTGTGGATTTTCACAAATTGGTGGTATTGCCATCAGTCCCTTGATTTTTATACCATCAAATACCGCTATTTTTTCTACCGCATCCAATGCCTCTTCATAAGAAAAACCCGACTTACTTTGCTCGTCACCTATGTTGATTTCAAGTAAAATGTCGACTGTAATACCACGCTTTACAGCTTGCTTTGAAATTTCTTCTGCCAATCGATAAGAATCAACCGAGTGAATAAGCTCTACTTTATCTATTATATCCTTTACCTTATTGGTTTGCAGATGTCCTATAAAATGCTTGCGAACAAGATTATATCCTTTGTATTTTGACAAAAATTCCTGTACCCGATTTTCGCCTATAACCTTAATCCCCGAATCTATTGCGTGATTTATAACATCTACATCAACAGTTTTTGTTGCCGCAAGTAAGGTTATATCCTCATAACTTCTGCCCGATTTTAAAGCGGAGCGCGCAATGTTTTGTGTTATTTCCTTATAGTTTTCATCAAATATACTAATCGACGATTTTTCCATCATATAGCCTCTTTCCCTTTACAACTACATCGTCATACAACCGCAACACCGTATCACTGCTTACCTGTTGTTCACAAATGATATATTCATCCGTTCGGTAAATAACATTTACGCCCACAAATTTAATCGCCATACCTGATCGAACAAACACACCTGTTTTATCATCCTGAAAACGCAGTGCCTTGGTAGGAATTTTTAGTCCTGAATAAGTGCTGTTTATAATTGTCATACTGCCTTTTCTGACTGATGCCAGTTCGCTGTTCATCTGCTGACACGAAAAGATAATAACAGCGGCATCATCGGTTTGAGAGGTGTTTATTTTTTCCACCGTAACATCAAGCTCGGGGCTTGATTTAAGCGTAGTTTTAAGAGTAAGACTGTCGCCCACCTTGTATTTAAGTGAATCGCTGATGTTTACCTGTGCCGCAATGTACCATGTATAACCCGAAACAATCTTTCCTATAGCATTTGAGGACACTTCTTCGGATTTCAGCGAATCAAGATATTGCGGTGTCACAGCTTCAATATTTTCACACGAAAGCACATTTTCGTAGCCGTCAACACCTGACACAAAATATCCCGACGCGTCGGTTCTAATGCTTCCTATGGGCTGTGGAAGTGTTGCGGTAAGCGATTCAAGCTCGGCTTTAAGCTCTGTAAGACGAGCCGAAAAATCGGTCTGCTCGCCTGTTATCATCTGCCTGCGGCTAATATTGGTAAGCAACTCGGCGGAATTTTCTTCAAAGCTTGAAAAATCACCCGATGCAATTCCGCGAAGCATTGTGTTAAGCGAATTGTTAATCTTGGTGTCTACAAGAGTTATATCGGCAGCCTCTACGTCGTTATAACTCTGCATCTCCTCAATATCACCAATTCGAGAGGTTAGTTGCTCTATGCGGTTGACGGTTACCGACGCTTCTGCATTAGAATAAATATTGGCTATTACGCCGTCTTTGGCAACTCGCTCACCGTCAGAAAGGGTAAAATGCAGTGTGCCCACCTTATCAGAGGTAATGATTTTTTCTTCACGGATTACTATACCATTTATCGAAAATCCCTCCACGGCAGTATAATACTCCGCGCTGACTGTAGTAATAGGCTTGTACGCAGAGGAATACACCTGATGCACGACAAAAACTACAGCAATAATACAAATTATTATTCTTAAAGCTTTGTGCTCACGCATAATTTTCCTCTTCCTTCGCGTAATTTATCGCCGTCAATGCGACATCGTCTGTTTTATCCTTGTATATCCAGTTTATACGGGTGTCCTTGTTAAACCAGGTAAGCTGCCGTTTTGCATAGCGACGAGTAGAACGCTTTAGATTTTCTACCGCTTCACCGAGTGAAATTTCACCCTTAAAGTAATCAAAAAATTCCTTGTGCCCTATCGCCTGAACTGCGCCGCCACCCATTTTTTTATTAAACGCCGCCTTTGCCTCGTCAAGCAAACCATTTTTAAGCATTATATCAACACGACGGTTTATGCGGTCATAAAGCAACTCACGGTCGCAATAGGTAATACCTATCATACAAACCTCATACGGTGACTCGTTTTTTAACGACATTTCATCGTTGAAGCTTTTTGTATTACCCGTACTTTCAAAAATTTCAAACGCACGGATTATACGGCGTTTATCGTTCTCGTGAAGTTTAGATGCCGTGACATCGTCAATTTCACCAAGTCTCTTAAGCATTTCTGCGCCGCCGATACGGTCAAATTCTGCTGTTATACGCTCACGCAGCATCATATCAGTTTCGTTATCAATAAATTCTACATTATTTACAAGTGAATTTATATAAAGTCCCGTGCCACCAACAACAATGGGTATTTTGCCCTTAGCTGCAACCTCGACTATTTTTTCGCGTGCAATTTTAACATAATCCGCAACAGTAAAGGAACTGCCATAGGGCAAAAATTCTACCAGATGGTGCCGAATACCCTGCGTTTCACTTTCATCTGGTGCGGCGGAAGCAATATGCATATCACGATAAATCTGCATAGAATCAGCCGAAATTATTTCACCATCAAAAGCTTTTGCAAGGCTTATTCCAAGTTCGGTTTTTCCCGATGCGGTAGGTCCGACAACACAAATCATTCTTTGTTTTTTCATTGTATTCTTCCAAAATATTTTTCAAGCTGAGAGCGTTTTATTTCAAACGCTACAGGTCTGCCGTGAGGACAGTACATAATCTCTTTATCGCTAAGCACCTTTACAGCAAGGTTAAGCTTTTCAGTATCGGAAGTGATATACCCTGCTTTAATTGCCGCTTTGCAGGCAACCGTATGCAGTATATCGTCAATTTTCTCAAGCTGAACACTACCACGGCGCGAAAGGCTTTCAGCCGCCTCGATTACAACGCTTTCTGCATTCTCGCGCTCCAACATTGCAGGTATCGCCCGAACCATTACCGACTCGTTTCCAAAATCTTCTATTTCAAAACCATAATCCGCAAGCAGTGACAGATTTGCTGTAACTGCGCTATATTCATCTCCGATAAGCTTAACAGTTATAGGGATAAGCAGGCTTTGTGTTTCAATTGTATGTGTAGTTTTAAGCTTATTAAACAATATTCTCTCGTGCGCGGCATGTTTATCTATAAGAAAAATACTATCACCCTTTTGCGCCGCAATAAAGGTATTAAAGGCTTCGCCAATAAGCTTTATTTCTTCTTTGGGTGAGTATTCCTTTTCTTCTCGTGCCAATGTTACTGGCATGGCAGTATTCTCGACCTTTGTCTCTACAGTTGTTTTATTTTCTTCTACTACTATAGAAACATCTTTTTTTGGTGGTACATTAGGTTTGAATTCCTCACGCAAAAAGAAGGGAGTCTTATCTGCATTAAATCTTGCCGGCTCTTGTTTGGAAGTTATTACCTCTTTTACAGGCTCTGTTTTTTCTTGGGGTGGGAGCTTAACCGCAGTTTGTCTGTACTGCTCGGTTGTCATATGTAAAAATGTATTCTTTTTTGGTGGTGTCACTGCAATTTCAGGTCGGGTATCACCTGAAAGAATTGCATTTTTTACAGCATTATAAACAGCGGTAAATACACGCTTTTCATCTGAAAATCGCACCTGTGTTTTAGCAGGATGAACATTTACGTCAACCGTTTCAAAAGGAACTGTCACACACAGCACAAACACGGGGAATTTACCCACCATTGCGCTGTTTTTGTATGCCTGCTCGCTTGCGGCGGTCACCGTACCCGACTGCACATATCTACCATTTAAAAAAGTAAACTGATAAGTGCGTGATGCACGACATGACACAGGCTTGCAAACCAAACCCGTTACCTTAATTCCGTCAAGCATTAAATCTACAGGGATAAGTGTATTAGAAATCTCGCGACCAAGCACGCTATAGACTGATGATTGTAGCTTTCCGTCGCCCGATGTAGAAAGCGTTTGCTTTCCGTCGCGTATAAGTTTAAATGAAATTTCAGGATGCGAGAGTGCCTGACGCTCTACAATAGCCGAAACGGTTGTACCCTCTGAAACATCTTTTTTTAAAAATTTCATTCGCGCAGGTGTATTATAGAATAAATCGCGGACTATAAGGGTCGTGCCGTCAGGACAACCCACCTCTTCATTTAAAATTTCCTCGCCGCCCTCTATTTTATAATGGGTGCCAAAATCCTCTTCCACAGTCTTAGTAAACAATTCTACACGCGATACAGCGCTGGTTGCCGCAAGTGCTTCACCGCGGAAGCCAAGTGTTGATATGCGGTCCAGGTCGTCAGCCTTCCCGATTTTACTTGTAGCGTGACGCAAAAATGCCTTTGGTACATCATCGCTTGCTATACCGCAACCGTTGTCGGTTATACGTATATATGTAATACCGCCGCGCTGAATTTCCACCGTTATATGTGTAGCGCCTGCATCAATTGAGTTTTCAATAGCCTCTTTCACTATCGAAGCAGGTCTTTCTACCACCTCTCCCGCCGCTATAAGCTCGGCAATGGATTTTGGAAGCACATTAATTTTAGGCATTTTTATTCACCTCTTTTAATAAAACTAAATTGATTTTGCTTTGTTAGCCAAATCGAAAAGTATTCCCATCGACTCTATTGGAGTAAGTGTATTTACATCAATTGCCTGCAGTTCACGCAATATATCTGTAGCGCCCTGCATTTCAAGCGATATCTGGTCGGTATTTGATTCAACCGTCTTATATGTAACAATGCCACTTTCAAGTGTTTGTTTAAGTATTTGTTTGGCTCTGCGAATTACCGAATCGGGTATACCGCCCAATTTTGCAACCTCTATACCGTAACTGTCATCAGCGCCACCGGGGACTATACGTCGCAAGAATATAATATCATCGCCGCGCTTTTTAACAGCAATATTATAGTTCTTTATACCGTCAAGCTCGTTTTCCATTTCGGTAAGCTCGTGATAATGCGTTGCAAATAGTGTTTTAGCGCCAAGGTGCTTTTTATCTGCAACATATTCAAGCACTGCTTTGGCTATTGACATACCATCAAAGGTAGATGTACCTCTGCCTATTTCATCAATAATAAGCAGACTGTTTTTGGTGGCACTTTTAAGAATATGCGCCATCTCACTCATTTCGACCATAAAGGTAGATTGTCCGCTTGCAAGATCGTCCGACGCTCCAACACGTGTAAATATTGCATCAACTACACCTATTTCTGCCATTTGAGCCGGTACAAACGAGCCCATCTGTGCCATAAGTGCAATAATCGCCACCTGTCGCATATAGGTAGATTTACCCGCCATATTAGGACCTGTAATAATGGCGCATCGGTCTGATGCAGAATCTAAATATGTATCGTTGGAAACAAACGGTGTTTTAAGCAGTCTTTCAACAACAGGATGTCTGCCACCCTTTATGCTGATTACACCGCTGCCCGTTACAAGGGGTCGGCAATAATTATTCTCTACTGCCACAGTAGCCAACGAACACATTGTGTCAAGACGCGCTATAGCTGCAGCCGTTGTACGCACACGACCTGCTGCCTCGGCTACCGTTTCGCGTATCTGATTAAAAATCTCATATTCAAGCTGAAAAGCGCGGTCTTTTGCAGTAAGTAGGCGGTTTTCAAGCTGTTTTAATTCGTCTGTTATAAAACGTTCGGCGTTTGTAAGGGTCTGCTTGCGAACATAGTCAGCAGGCACTTTATCAAGGAATGAATTTGTAACCTCGATATAGTAACCAAACACCTTATTATAACGCACACGCAGATTTTTTATACCTGTGCGTTCGCGCTCACGCGCTTCAATTTCAGCAAGGTGTGACGTGCCGCCTTCCATATCCTCACGCAGTATATCAACCTGTTCGTTATAGCCTTTTTTAATAATTTTGCCCTCGCGAACCGTCGCAGGCGCATCCTCGCTGATGGCGGCATCAATAAGCTCTACTATATCATCAAGAGTGTCAATCTCGTTATAAATAGATTTAAGCATTTTACAATTTGCTGATGCCAACAGCTGCTTTATATATGGAAAGCGATGCGCTGTAGCGGCAACGCCCAAAAGCTCTTTGGCCGTAGCCGTACCGTAAACGATTTTGGTCATCATACGCTCTATATCGCGTATTCCGCTCATATACTCCTGCGCTTCACAACGCATAACAGTATCGTTTGACAACTCTTCAACAGCATTCTGACGAAGGGTAATTTCCGGTATGGAACAAAGCGGTTGCAAAACAAACGCGCGCATAAGACGCTTACCCATTGCAGTTTTTGTTTTATCAAGTACACCAAGAAGCGAACCGCGCTTTGACTTAGTACGCATTGTTTCACAAAGCTCCAGATTGCGAACGGCAGTAAAGTCAAGCTGCATAAACTGTGACGCAGTGTAAAGGTTAATATTTTTTATTGCGATAGTACCTGTTTTGCCATTTTCCTGCAGATAATCTATCACCGCGCCTATAACACTTTGTGAAACACTGCCCTGTTCAATACCGATATTTTCGGGGCTTATAATACCAAAATTCTGACAAAGCAAATTTTCGGTGTTTTGAGTGTCAAAGCATTTATCCTCACGTACCGTTATGGAAACGGTAAATTTTTCTTCTAAAAAGTTAGCGATTTTATCTTTAAGTTCGGTGCTTATAAGTATTTCACTTGGTGCAAAACGTATAATTTCATTTTGCAATCCCTCATACATATCGCTACCTGTAATCTCAGTTATATGCGCTTCACCTGTGGATGCATCGGCAAAGCACACACCTATCTTCCCGCCTTTTTCACACATCGCAGCAAGAAAATTATTGCGCGATTCATCAAGCATTTCGCCCTCGATAACAGTACCGGGGGTTATAATTCTTACTATATCGCGCTTAACAATTCCTTTTGCTGTTGCAGGGTCTTCGACCTGCTCGCAAATAGCCACCTTGTATCCCTTTTCCACCAAGCGTGAAATGTAACCCTCACAGCTGTGGTAGGGCACACCGCACATAGGGGCGCGTTCATCCAGACCGCAATCTCTACCTGTTAGGGTAAGTTCAAGTTCTGCACTGCCTGTCTTGGCATCGTCAAAGAACATCTCATAAAAATCACCCAGTCGGTAAAAGATAATGCAGTCTTGGTTCTGCTCTTTTATTTCCATATACTGTCGCATCATTGGTGACAGTTCAGCCATATAGTTTATCCCCTTTGGTTAAAAGTTAAATGTTTAATTAATGACAGCCCGAACAACTGGAACAAGAGCCTGTGCAAGCAGTATGTGGCTCGGCAGTCATTGGGTCCTCACCCTCTACACACTGCATAATAATGCTGTTAATGTCGTTAAGCATAGCGT
>JAZSBS010000116.1:0-21681 GCA_045602525.1 Acutalibacteraceae bacterium | reverse complement strand
GTCTGGGCCGTGTCTCAGTCCCAATGTGGCCGTTCAACCTCTCAGTCCGGCTACTGATCGTCGACTTGGTGAGCCGTTACCTCACCAACTATCTAATCAGACGCGAGGCCATCCTTCAGCGGATTGCTCCTTTGGTACAGTTGGGATGTCCCATCTGTACATTATGCGGTATTAGCAGTCGTTTCCAACTGTTGTCCCCCTCTGAAGGGCAGGTTCCTCACGCGTTACTCACCCGTCCGCCACTAAGTTATCCCAAGAAATTTCAGTAGCAAGCTACCTCCGTTTCAGCGGGTTAACTCCGTTCGACTTGCATGTGTTAGGCACGCCGCCAGCGTTCGTCCTGAGCCAGGATCAAACTCTCTATATTATTGTATCTCAACACCTTAGTGTTAAAACCATAAAAAGTTCTTTCGACTCATTTACTTAATGCTGACGCATTAATTATTGTCCTTGATTTCTTTCAGATTTCTCTTAAGAATTGTCGGGTCCTTATTATCTTGTCGTTGTTTAATTTTCAAGGTTCGTTCGCGCCCTTTCAGGCACTCCAAGCGCACCCTTTCTCAAAGGTGCCCGATTATATTACCACATCAATTGCTGTTTGTCAACACTTTTTTTCGCTTTTTTAAAACTTTTTTTGAAGTTTTTTTCGTATCGATTTTTGCCACAATATATAGTGTTTTATATACTGCGTATAACACAATTATTAAAAGAAAAAGCAGACAAATCACACTTTATTTGTCTGCTTAAAATCTTTATTTACTTAAAAAATTAAATACACCTATGGATTGAAGCAATAATAAGAACATTAAAAGTGGAGCCACATACTTTATCATAATGGTATAAAGCGTTTTACTTTTGAATTTTCCGCCGGTGCTTTCTATCTCTTCGATAACCCATTTAGGCTTTACAACCCAACCGATAAGAATACAGGTAAGCAATGATATTATTGGCATAAGAAGGTTGTTGCTGATATAGTCGAGCACATCAAGAAGATTTTGGCCTGTGGCTCCTGTAGGCAGTGTTATGCCAAAGCTCAACACATTATAACCAAGGCAAACCACAACTGCCGCCGCCGCCGCAATTGCGGCTATGATAAGACTTATCTTTTTTCGACACGCCTTAAAGGATTCCATACATGCTCCAACAATCGCTTCCATAATAGATACGCTTGAGGTAAGAGCCGCAAAGGCGACCATCACAAAGAACACAGGACCTATCACTCTGCCCGCAATACCCATCTCAGCAAAAACCGCCGGCAACGCTTTGAATATTACACCAGGTCCAGATTTTGCAATATCACCAAGAGACGAGAAGGTGTATACGGCAGGTATCACTATCATTCCCGCAAGAAACGCCACCATAGTGTCAAAAATTTCTATCTGCTTTACGGACTTGCTTAAGCTTATATCCTTTTTAACATAAGAACCATAGGTTATCATAATGCCCATAGCAACCGAAAGCGAAAAGAAAAGCTGGCTCATAGCGTCAAGCAAAAGATTCATAATCTTTGCAAAATCAATACTACCGTCCGTTTTAAGGTCGTTAAAGTTTGGTTTAACATAAACCAAAAAGCCTTCTACGCCGGTTCTTCCGGTTTCCTTATCTTTAGCAACAAGAACAAAAATCGCTATTCCCACAATGAGAAGAAAAAGCGCAGGCATTACATACTTTGAAAACTTTTCTATTCCCTTCTCTACACCACAGTATACTATAAACGCAGTTATTGCAAGATAGATAAGCATCCAGAATATAGGTGATACCTGAGATGTAATAAAGCTTTCGAAATAATTACTTTGAGACGTAGCCGCAAACTCGGTAAAAGATGAAACCATATATTTAAGTATCCATCCGCCAATAACAACATAATAGGTAACGATTATAGACGGAACTATAAATGTAAGTTTTCCAAGAAAACCCCATTTTGAATGCACCAGCTTAAACGCATCAAGGGAGCTCTTGCCCGTTTTTCTACCAATAGCGATATCGGTTATAAGCAACGAAAAGCCAAAGGTTAAAACCAAAATCAGATAAACAATTAAAAATAATCCGCCGCCATATTTATTTGCAAGAGTGGGAAAGCGCCATAAATTTCCAAGCCCTACAGCGCTGCCTGCTGCCGCAAGCACAAAACCTATCGAGCCGCTGAAACTGCTCTTTTTAACTTGTGTTGACATTTTTAAATCTCCTAAAATAAAATAACCATTGTAAAGACAATGGTTATTTTATCACTTTAATGTGTTAAATGCAAGAGTTGTTTTTATTTTACTACAGACCACTCTTTTATTTCGTAATACTTAAAGCTATCTATTGCGTTTTGATCAATAACCTCGCCCGGCAAAACGATAGGGATTGCCGGCGGACAAGTCGCATCGGCAGATGCGGAAATTCTGCCAAGACAGTCCTCTGCCTTTATCGTTATTTGTGGTGCGAAAAGCGTCTCCCTCAAAGACATTTTCGCTTTTTTTAGCACAGGAACAGGGGGAACTTTGGTTATCGGACTTTTTTTTGAAATTTTAAGCAGTGTGTTTTTAAGGAGTTCAAGTCCCGATATATCGATTTCGGGGGTCAACATCATAACAACATAGTCAGGGTCGACAAATTCGCATACTATATTTTTACTTAATAGAATATCAGACAATTCATAGCCTGTATAACCGTATGGTTTTGATGCTATCGTAATTTTGAGCGGCTCGCTACCGCAAAGACAGTAACCAACGCTTTTTAAATCCTCTTTTAATTTGTCAGACTCGGCTATAAAATCAGTTAACTTCTCCGTATATCCATCATCTATATATTTATTAGCCATATCAAGCGACTGCAAAATTAAATATGACGGACTGGTAGAGGCAAATAGACCGAGCGCCCTTTGCGAATTGCAGGCAAAAAAGTCCGGCGCGTTTTTGCCTATGTGTAAATAGGCGCCACCAGTAAGCACAGGTAAGGTTTTGTGTGCAGAATCACAGCACATATCCGCACCTAGTGTTATAGGATGTCCATCATAGTTTAGAAATTTCATATATGCACCGTGAGCGTTATCAACAAGCAGTAGCACACCATGTTTATGGCAAATTTCACTCAATGCTTTTATATCGGTTATATTTCCAAGATAATCAGGACTTGTGATATACACAGCGACAGGCTTGTCGCTTGCGGTCTGTAAATAGCCGTCAAGAAAATCCGCATCGATAATACAGCTTATAAACGTTTGTGTATTCTTGGGTAAAAGCCAATCAATATCCAAATTCAAAAGCGCCGCCCCAGTAACAAAAGTTTTGTGCGCATTTCTACCCGCGGCAATAATCGGCTTTTTGCCGAATTGCTGTGCGTACGACTTAATAAGATATAGCATAGCACGTATACACAACGACGAGCCCTCGGTAGAATAAAACGTGGCTTTTGTGTCAAAAAGTGCCGTTGCGTTTTTTTGGCTCTCAGCAATAATTCCATCGGCGCTATACAAGACATCCGCACCGTCGATTTCTGTGATATCAAGCTTTTCGTACCCTAAAAATGCACTTCCCTTATGACCCGGCATGTGCAAGCGCAAAGAATTACTGTCGACATAATTTTCTACAAAATCAACAATAGGTGTGTTCATTACTGCTCACCAATGGTCTTTGCCGCTTCAAGCATAATGGCACATTCCATTCTTTTGCGGAACAAATCACATCCATACTTATAAACGCCGTTTACCGAACCTGTTGCGTGATATGCATTTGCGGCACAACCGCCCGAGCAATAAAGCTTTGCCCAGCAATCCCTACACTCAGGTCGGGTATAAACATTGCAAGCGGCAAACTCGTCCTGAACAGCGGTATTATCAACACCTGTCCATATATTGCCGAGCTTAAATTTTTCTTCACCTACAAACTGATGACAGGGATAAAGGTCACCCCACGGTGTCACCGCCATATACTCTGTACCAGATCCACATCCCGAAATGCGCTTATAGATACACGGCCCGCTTTTAAGGTCGTGCATATAGTGATAGAAAGTAAAGGGCTTGCCCTCGCGGTGTTTTTGTAGCATTAGCTCTGCTAACTTCTCATACTGCTCGAGCACAATGGGCAAATCCTCCTGCGTGAGCGCGGATGGGTCATCCTCGGCGCAGACTACAGGCTCCATACTAAGCTCTGTAAAGCCGAGACTCAACATCTCTTTTATATCATTTAAAAAGTCAGGATTTGCGTGGGTAAATGTGCCGCGCATATAATAGTTTTTGTTGCCACGTTTTTCGACAAAATGTTGAAATTTTGGAACAATTTTTTCCCAACTACCGTTACCGGCGAAGTCCACGCGATAATGGTCGTGAATTTCTTTTCTGCCGTCAAGGCTTAACACCACGTTGCTCATTTCACGGTTAGCAAAATCGATTACATCATCATCTACCAGAACACCGTTGGTGGTAAGAGTAAAGCGGAATTTTTTTCCTGCTGGCTTTTCTATTTCGCGAGCGTAGGCAACAAGCTGCTTTATCATATCAAAATTCATAAGTGGCTCACCGCCGAAGAAGTCAACCTCTAAGTTGGTGCGACCTTGTGAATTTTCAATCAAAAAGTCAAGTGCGCGTTTGGCTGTTTCAAGGCTCATAATAGCGCGGTCACCGTGGTATTTGCCCTGACTTGCAAAGCAATACGCGCAATTAAGATTGCAGGTGTGAGCTACATGTAAACACAACGCCTTTATTACACCCGCGCTTTTCTTCTTAAGGTCACCCGCCATAGTTTCAAAACTGTCAGGTGTAAAAAGCTTGCCCTGATTTTTTAGTGTTTCTATATCATCGCAGCAATCAACAACATCCTGCTCGGTTATATCGCTGTATTTGTTAAGAATTTTAATGGTTATTTCTTCGCGGGTATGATGCTCGTACATTTCGATAATATCGTAAGCCACCTCATCTACAAGATGAACCGAACCAGAATATATGTCAAGCACAATGTTAAGACCGCCAAGTTTATAGCAATGAATCATTATAAATATCCTCTCACAAAAAATGCCGCCATATCGGCGGCACTAATGTTTTGCTTTTAATTATTTCTTATCTGCTTTTTCGCATTCCTGGTTTGCAATACCGCAGCTGGTCTTGCAAGCAGACTGGCAAGATGTCTGGCATTCGCCGCAACCGCCGTTTTTTGCGCTTTCACAAAGATTCTTGGTTTCAAGTGTCTGAATTCTTTTCATTATCGTTTCCTCCAAAGAGATTATTTTTTATCATTATATCACGGTGAATTTGAAAAATCAAGATATATATGGCTTTTATTCCCCTACTAATTTTTTAGCAAAGTCTGCAAGTTCTTCGTCACTATAGAACTCTAAAGTGATAGTGCCCTTTCCCTTGCTCTTTGATTTTATTTCTACCTTTCTGCCAAGCTCATTTTTAAGTGAAATTTCGACCTCGCTGTAAAAATTATTTTTTGCGTTAGGTGCTTTTTTAGCAGCCTTTGGCTTTGATTTTGTCATAGCCTCAAGCTCGCGCACAGATGCGCCTGCAAGCGCCGCTTTTAGCATTTCCGCGGCACTTTCATCACTGTCGGCTGCAAGTATTGCACGTGCGTGACCCGCCGTAATCTTGCCGTTTTTAAGCGCTTCAAGAGCCTTATCGTTAAGATTGAGCAATCGTAGGGCGTTTGTAACGGCGCTTCTTGATTTACCAACGCTTTCGGCAACCTGTTCTTGAGTTAGACTATAAACGTCTATAAGCGTCTTGTAGCCCTGTGCCTCTTCAACGGCGTTAAGGTCTTCACGCTGTAGGTTTTCTATAAGTGCTACCTCATAGTATTTTTGGTCATCTAATTCTTTTATAACAACCGGAACTTCTTGAAGTCCTGCCATGCGGCAAGCACGCCAGCGACGCTCGCCCGCTACAATCTGGTATACGCCACTTGAGGTGGGGCGCACAACTATTGGCTGAATAAGTCCATGTTTTTCTATGCTATCGGCAAGTTCTGAAAGCGCATCCTCATCAAAACTTGTTCTCGGTTGGTTACGGTTAGGTTCAATTTCGGTAAGGCGTAATGTTACAACACCCTTTTCGTCAGTTGCATTTTCGTTAAAAAGAGCCTCAAGACCGCGGCCCAAGCCGCCTTTTTTTGTTGCTGCCATAAATTAACCCCTCCTGTTTTTCTTTAAAAATTCTTTCGCAAGGTCGTTATAGGCAACGCAACCCTTTGAACGTTTATCATAATACTGTATTGGGCAACCATAGCTTGGCGCCTCAGAAAGACGCACCCCACGCGGAATAACGGTTTTGTAAAGTTTGTTTGCAAAAAACTTTTTGATTTCTCCCACGACCTGCTGTGTCAAATTAAGCCTACCGTCAAACATAGTAAGCACTATTCCCTCTATTTCAAGGGTTGGATTATAAAGGCGCTTTACCTGACGAACGGACGCCATAAGTTGCGAAAGACCTTCAAGCGCAAAATACTCACACTGAATAGGAACCAACACCGTATCACCTGCATTAAGCGCATTTATAGTGATAAGCCCCAAAGAAGGTGGGCAGTCGATAAATATGTAGTCATAATTCTCTCTGATTGGCGCTAAAGCATTTTTAAGCGCCGACTCGCGATGTTGTACTTCAATTAGATCCACCTCGGCCGCGGCCAAGTCCATAGAAGCGGGAATAATATCAACATTTTTAAATTGCGTTTTTATTATAGCATTTTCGGCTTTAGCTGTACCAATAAGAAGTTCATAGGCAGTAGAAGCAGTTTCTTTTTTACTTATACCGTAACCACTGGTAGAGTTTCCCTGTGGATCGGCATCCACAAGCAACACCTTTTTACCCGCAAGACCTATGCCTGCAACAAGATTTACAGCGGTAGTAGTTTTTCCCACCCCGCCTTTTTGGTTAACAACAGATATAATTTTACCCAAAACAATATCCTCCGTAGTTTTTATATTATATGTAAGTAATTTTATTATTAATATATTATATATAAATACATAATTGGGTCCGAAAACAATAAAGACAATAATGTTTCACGTGAAACATCACTGTCTTTATTATACATATAAAACGATTGGTTGTAAACAAAAATTTTTTATTTGTCACCAGACCTAAAAATTAACGACATTATAAAACCAAAAAATATTGCTGCGGTAATTCCTGCAGCCGTTGCGGTAAGACCGCCACACATGATGCCGATAAATCCATATTGATTAATTGCCTCTACCACACCTTTTGCAAGAGAATATCCGAAACCTGTGAGCGGCACAGTAGCTCCCGCTCCTGCAAATTTAACTATTGGATCATAAATTCCTATTGCAGTAAGCAAAACACCGCCTACCACATACGTTACAAGAATTCTTGCGGGAGTCAATTTCGTATAGTCTATAAGGATTTGTCCAAGCATACAGATAAATCCGCCAACAAAAAACGCCTTAAGGCAGTCTATTAACAAATTCATTAAATCTCTCCTATGTTTCACGTGAAACATTGTTTGAATTTATTATTTGCCGCCTTGGGCGTTTTATTCATTAATATTTAAATTGAAGGCTTCTTTCAACCTTGATTTTACTATATTTGTATCAATATTTTTAACACGAACACTATCTGCATTTTCACTGCGAACAGTAATTTTTATTTTGCAAGTGTTAAAGCGTCTATCTGCCGGTGTTTGTGAAATTTTTATAACACCTATATGATTTTTTTGGCAATAAAGTTCACGTACGTTAAAGCCCGTCGAACCCACTGCCCGAACGCAATCTGATATACTGAGTCCGCCATACTTATAATTGTGATAGCAAACACTTGCATAATAACCGTTTACACACAACGCAACTGCAGCTAAAAACAATATAAGTCGGTCAAAATAAGGAAGTTTTATCATAAGCACGACACCTATACCTAAAATCAGCAACGCAAACAACATAGGTATATATAAAAAACGATTAAGATTTAATCGTGTGTGCAAAGGTCCTTTAAAATTAGAGTTTGCTTTAAACGACGGAAAATGCTCTGCAAACTGCTCTTCTAATTCCTTGTACGTCGCAACAGGAACAATAATCGCCTTGTCACCTTTCGCGTCGCCGTATCCGCCAATTGATACCCTCATAGAATGCTTTTTTAACAGTCTCATAAGTGGAACTTGTTCAAAACAAATATTGTTTATTTTGGATTTTTTAAATATTACACGCTTACGAACAATTACGCCCGATTGCACCTCTATGTCGTTTTTACCGCTTTTAAGTCTGAAATTTACATTTTTTATAAAAGATATTATAAAGGATACGCCGTACGCGATAAGCAATATAATTGTTGCTGTATTTACGATAGGCGGAAATATGTTATTAAAACGAGATGATACATTGTTTATTTCACTCAAAAGCATATCCGATATTGCAACACCTAAAAGGTCACTTGCCTGATTTATGACAGGTACGCCCAAAATCATACCGGTTACAGCCGACGAGGTCGTTGCTGCAAGCAATGCTATACGATACGCTGAAAACTTAACCGTTATACGCTCTTCTTCGCCGTAAATCATCTTGAATAAACACTTTGCATCACTTGTGTACAACTTAAGACTAAAATCGCTCTTTTTTGGTGTTCCCGCCTCGGTATTAACAGAGCAATCAACACTTTTAAAAATAAAATCTACAAGATTTTGCTTTAAAGAAACGCTCGAGAGCCGCGAAATCTCAATTACCGAACACGATTTTATTAATACTCCCTTTTTAACCGTCACATATTGGTCGTTTACAGTAATTGATATTGCGCGCCAACCAAGCATTGCCATAGCAAGCACAAACCCAAACGCCACAAGCTCAAGCGACAAAAGGCCGTCAATCTCGCCCCGTATAACATACTGTATAAGCGCACGGATAAGCGGTAATATCAAAACAAAGATGTAGGGCTTCATAAGGCGAAATATCATTATCGGATGAGCTTTAAATACCGACTTAATCATTTGGCTTCACCTTTAAATTGTCAAGTAGATAATCTGCGTTAATATTATCTATTTCAGGTATCAGTATCCAGCCTCGCGCCGCCTTTAGCATAACACATTTCATTTTTAGCACAGTAGACAGAGGTGTTGTAAAACTCTGCGCAAACACAAGTCGCGGATAAGGCATAATATTTGTTGTTCTTATAATTACACCTTTGGTTATACAGATAGAATTGTCATCCACCATAATTTTGTAGCTTTTAAAATAAAACGGAATATAAATAAATGCAAACGTAAGTCCCAATGTCGCAATTATTGTCGCAGGTAATAAAAACCATAACGTAAATCGGCTAAAAAAGGCAACCGCCGCGCAAAGCAAAGCAAAAGCAAATATTATTCGCATCTGCCACAAAAAACGGGTCTTTTTTGGCAAAGAAAAGGTCATAAAAACACCTCTTTATTTATTCTTTATTTTATCCCAATATTCTTTGAATGCCTGCTCGTTTTTATTGTCACCAAATTTATAATAAACTCTGTTCTTAATTTTATCTGGCAAATACTGTTGGTTTACATAATGCATAGGGTAAGAATGCGGATACATATAATGTTGGCCTTTAATTTCGGCATCCTCGCCGTCGAAATGTTTATTTTGTAAATGTCTTGGTATATCCCCACCAATACCTCGTTCAACATCGGCCATAGCGGCAACAATAGCATCGTGTGCCGATACAGACTTTGGACATGTTGCCACAAGTATTACCGCATTTGCCAGAGGCAATCGCGCTTCGGGCAAACCCACTGTCATAGCAGTATCAACTGCCGCCTTAACTATAGGAATTATCTGCGGATGGGCAAGTCCAACATCTTCGTTTGCGCATACAAGCAATCGGCGACAAGCGCTTGGTAAATCGCCAGCGGCAAGCAAACGAGCAAGATAATAAATTGCGGCGTCGGGGTCAGAACCCCGCATAGATTTCTGATACGCCGAAACTATGTCGTAATGCTCGTCTCCCTCGCGATCATAACGTATTGAATTACCCGCAAGTATCTGCTCTACAATATCGTCGGACAAGATTAGTTTGTCGTTGTTTAAAGTTAACATAATGCACAGTTCTAACATATTAAGCGCGCGGCGCACATCTCCCGCCGCAGCGCGTGCAATTTTATTAACACTATCAATCTCGGCTTTTATATACTTTCCGTTTTCCTCACACAAAATTCCTATAGCGCGTTTTAAAACATTTGCTATATCCTCGCTTGACAATGTTTTGAATTCAAACACGGTAGAACGACTGAGTATTGCATTGTAAACATAAAAATATGGATTTTCGGTGGTAGAGGCAATAAGCGTGATGTCGCCGTTTTCTATATACGACAACAATATTTGCTGTTGTTTTTTATTAAAATACTGTATTTCATCAAGATAAAGCAAAATGCCTCCAGCCGCTTCCATTGTACCTATCTCGCCTATTATTTCCTTAATATCGGCAGTTGATGCGGTCGTAGCATTTAAATAACACAGCTTTTTGCCTGTTTTAGAAGCAATAATCTTTGCAACAGTGGTCTTTCCCACACCCGACGGTCCGTAGAATATCAGATTTGGTATGTCACCTGACTCGATTATTTTACGAAGTATCTTACCCTCACCCAAAAGATGACGCTGGCCTGCAACCTCATCAATGTTTGTAGGCCTTATTCTATCTGCAAGCGGTGTTTGCATTGCATCCTACTCCTTAAACTTTATTATTAGTATTATTTTACATTAAAATTTATTCTTTTTCAACAGTAAAACTCATAATGATTATAGTAAATGGTAATTATTACGGGTGAAAATATGAAAAAAACGGTTTTTATAAAAAATGCCGCTATCCTTACTGCATCTTCATTTATTTTGCGCTTTGCAGGTATTATTTTTAAGGTCTGGCTCGCGGCTAAAATCGGCGCAGAAGGCATAGGACTTTATCAGCTTGTGTTTTCAGTATATATGTTTACCGCAACATTTGCTACAAGCGGCATCTGTACCGCCGTAACACGAATGATAAGTGAAGAATTGGCTGTCGGCAACAAAAGTGGTATACGGCGCATAATGCATCGTTGTGTGCAGCTATCGGTTGTTATTGCCGCGCTTACAATACTTGTATTGTATTTTGGTGCAGATTTTATCGCAAATGTGCTACTACATGATGCAAGAGCTAATTTTTCGCTTAAAATTCTTGCCTTTTCTTTGCCCTTTATGGGTATTTGTAGTTGCCTTAAAGGTTATTTTATGGCAAGGCGAAAGGCCGCGCCGTCATCTACCTCACAACTGCTTGAACAGGTCGTTCGTATTGCTGTAATTATGTTTATTATAGGTAACTATAACAATTTAACGCTTGAATACGCCTGCGCTGCCGTTTTTGTGGGTGATGCTATCGCCGAAGGCGCATCCTGTCTTTATATGTATATATGCTACAAAATAGATTTTAAAAAACTTAAAATCACCACCCCAGTCACACGTAAGCCATATAAACTATTGCCTGCGATATCTCATATAGCGTTACCAATAAGTGCGGGTAGATATTTAAACTCTCTGCTTCGTATGATAGAAAATATTTTAGTGCCCATTTGTCTTACAAATGGGGCAATAGACGGCAATGGAATATCCCTTTTTGGTATGATAAAGGGCATGGCTTTGCCTATTTTGTTTTTTCCGTCTACGCTGTTAAACGCATTATCTACCCTTCTGCTCCCCGAAATGTCCGAAGCGGCAATACGCGGCAGAAAAGCAGTAGTACAGAGCATTTCTTACCGAATAATAAAAATCACAAGTCTTATATCAATAATTTTTTCTGCGATTTTTTTAGTCGGAGGTAGGCAGATAGGGGTTATTATCTACTCAGACGCTGATGTTGGTTTTTTATTGTGCGCACTGTCTCCTATCGTTCCGTTTATGTATTTAGACGCTATATGCGACGGAATTTTAAAAGGACTAGACCAACAAAAATTCACCTTTTTCACAAGCGTGAGCGACTCCGCTATAAGAATTATTTTAATACTCCTGTTTTTAAAACGTTGGGGCATTTATGGCTTTATAGGCGTTATGTATTTTTCAAACTTTTTAACCGCCTTTTTAAATGTGCGACAGCTTGTAAAGGTTAGTGAATTAAAACTTGACCTAACCAACACATTTTTTCTGCCTGTTTGTGGCGCGTTTTCATTATGCCTTGGCGTTAATATGCTATTAAAATTATTTTTTAATATGTCAAATTTATTTTTTGTATTAGTTCTTTGCGTTGCATGTATTACGCTTTATTTAATTTTTTTGTTTGCATTAAGGATTATAGACTGTGACGATATAAGTTTTATAAGGCAAAAATAAAAGGAGGTTTACCCTCCTTTTGCCATAAAAAATTATACATATTATGCCGGTTGCATATTTGCTTATCATATTATCTTTCTGTCCTTAAGTTTATTTGCAACAATCTCTGCCAAAAAAACCATAATTAAATCTTTTACCAAAAACGGTAATGATACACTTATAAATCCTACCCAAGCACCATTTCCTGACACAACACAAAACTGCGTAACACCTGCCGTGTGGCACAGCAAAACGGCTAACACCATCAACAAATATTTCATCGTTATTTTATCTGTTATGCTTGCAATACCGCACAAAAATGCACAAGGCAAAAATCCCCATAAAAATCCACCCGACGTGCCAAGCAATATTCCTATTCCGCCTGTAAAGGCCGAAAACACAGGCAGACCCGTCGCGCCAATTACTATATATGCTGCAGTTGCCGCACATCCCCATTTTGCACCCAAATAAAAGCCCGCAAGACACACGCCAAATATCTGAAATGTAAGGTTTACACCAAAGGGTGTAAAAACAGAAATCCACGCTGTTGCCGCTATAACTGCCGTAAATATGGCTGTTACAGTAATTTTTCTAATTTTTAACTTGTTCATATTACAAGCTGCTCCATACCGATTATTTGTATCTCGCCATGCGATAAAACATCTGATTTTCCGTCTTTATTTACAATAAGGCAAGCATTCTCGTCAATACCTACTACCGTAGCTTTATATGTCTCGCCATCCTTTTTGTATGTAATTTCTTTTCCTGTAAGAAAAGATCTATGCTGATATTCTTTTATAAACTCTTTTTGTTCTAAATTATTATAGAGTTCAAAAAAAGCATTTAAAAATTCACCTATTATTCTCTCTTTTATGCGATTTTTAAACAAAATTCGGTCTTTTTTGTGAAAAACACTATCAGCAAGCGGCAGATTTTTTGCAAAACCACCTTTAGGCTCAAAAAGATTTATGCCAACACCTAAAATTATATAATCTTTTGAACCTTCAGCCAAAATTCCACATACTTTTTTGTTATTAATATAAATATCGTTTACCCATTTTATTTCACACTTTTTTGCCGATACTTTTTCTATTGCACGTGATGCGGCAACGGCGGAAGCAACGGTGATAAAAAGTGTTTTTTCTGATATTTTTTCAGGACGCAAAATTACAGAAAAATACACTCCACCTTTTTTTGATAAAAAAGTGCGACCTAGCCTTCCTTTGCCTGCAGTTTGTTTTATTGCTGTTACAACAACACCCTCATCTGCACCTGATTCGGCAATTTTTTTGGCAACCTCGTTGGTAGAATCTACGCAATTAAAGCTATTAACTTTTATATTTTTTGAAATCTTTTCAATTTTTTTTGCGTTTAATTTCATTTCTTGCTCACTTTAAATTGTATTTACTTAATAATATCATTTTTGCAGTATAGTTTCAATATTTTTATTGTGCTAATGTTCCGTCGGAGTAAATTGCAGACTGGTCGACAGATGAAGGCATAGAGCCAATCCAGCTTGTTGTAAATTTTTGAGGTTCTTTTTGATTAAATCTTATTACTCTGCCGCCTCGACACACCGTATCACTGTAGCAACCTGTGGAAAGCTTGCCGGCAAATCCTAACAAAACACCCTTATATGAGCCTACAAAATTTGTTTGATGCTCGTGACCAAATATAACCGCCTTTATATCCCCTTGCTTTAAAATTAAATCAAACATACCACGGTCATTTTTAGGCGCTGTGGTGTGTATAAAGCTTTCTTCTATCTTGGTACCGTTTTCACATGTGTAATTTTTAACTCCTGCACCAACTTGATTTGTAACACCGTAAACATTATAAAGTCCTCCCGCAATTTTTGGCGTAGCAACACCCTTACCCCTCGCGCTGTAAAACATATCCAACGTTTGCGTAAGCGGAATGTGCATACATAAAAGTGAGGTTACAGCCTTTCCCCC
This sequence comes from Acutalibacteraceae bacterium, assembly GCA_045602525.1. GTDB lineage: Bacteria > Bacillota > Clostridia > Oscillospirales > Acutalibacteraceae > UBA737. The sequence goes on along the minus strand of JAZSBS010000116.1, from coordinate 7,498 downwards.
GTTTAATTTTTTAAGATTGTCAGAATGTTGCTTATACCATCTGATTTGCTTTTTTGTCAAACCATCATACCCATAGCTGTTTGATGTGCCTGTATCCATACAATAAACCGCAAAAACTAAATTTTTTCCGTTGTTGGAATAGACAGGAATAATATAATTCATAGGTCTTAAGTAGTCAAAATTTTTGTCACCAGCACTCACCTTGCTGTTAAGACAATTTTTATAGTCTTTATACATTTCGTAATGTTTTTCGGTATATGGGTCGTGATTTCCATTGGTAGTAGACCAGTAAATCTTGCGACTTGTAAGCGGAGAAATAAACATATCCCACATATCTGTTGGTATTTTATTTTGTGAGTTCATATCTCCGTTAATTATCACATAATCTGGATTTGACCTCTTCACCAGAATCTCAAGTTCATCATGCGCTTCCTGCCACTGTATTTTTGTATCACACTGAGGGTCAGACACTATAAGAATTGTAAAATTTCCATCTGCATCACAAAAAAGCTTTTGTTCATCCACAGAGTAATTATATGCGGAAAGTAACAGTACTCCGCAAAGAATAATTATTACAAAAATAAATCCCCATTTTTTCATTTTTTTCTCACCTTTACATTTGTTATGATTTTCGACATAATGCTTTTTAACACTGTAAATTTAAGGATAAAATTAATTTTTAGGGATATAATTGATAAAAAAAGGAGTGTTTATATGCAGCTTATAAAACTTATTTTAAACGCTTTTTTATCAGTTCTGACTCTCTTTGTTACGGCTAAAATAATGGGACACAAGCAAATATCACAGCTTGACTTTTTTGATTACATTTCGGGTATCACTATAGGCTCTATAGCCGCTGAACTTGCAACCAATCTCGAAAAACCCTGGAAACCGCTGATTGCTATAATTGTTTTTGGTAGTGTATCGGTGTTACTAAGCTTTTTAACTCAAAAGTTTCCCCGAACACGAAAATTTATAAACGGAACACCAACAATAATTATGAACGGTGGCAAGCTTTACCGAGAAAATCTTAAAAAAACCAAGCTTGATTTAAGTGAATTTTTGGTTTTGTGCAGACAGCAAGGGTATTTTGATATTAATGATATTGAAACTGCCGTTTTTGAATTTAATGGAAAGCTTTCCATCCTACCTGTAAGCGCCGCCCGTCCCGCCACACCAAAGGATATGAACATTTATACTGACCCAGCACAATTTTTGACCGAGGTAATTATGGACGGTAGAATATTACACAACAATTTAAAAAGATTGGGACTTAGTCGCCAGTGGCTTGAAAAAGAATTAAAACTACAAAGTTATAATAGCACTAAACAAATTTTTTTAGCTCTTTGTGACAGCAATAACAAACTATCCATTTTTCCTATAAATTAAAACATCTATTTAGTAAAATAGATGTTTTAATTTTTATATTGACTTTTTATTTTTATTTATATATAATGAATAGGCTAATTTAATATCGAGATGTGGCTCAGTTTGGTAGAGCGCTGCGTTCGGGACGCAGAGGCCGCAGGTTCGAATCCTGTCATCTCGACCAAAATTTCAAATTTGACTTTCTGGTCAGGTTTGGAATTTTTTATTATGTAGGATTCAAACCTGTGAAGGTCTGAAGCGTAAGAAACAGTCCAGTGGACTGTTTTTAGCGAAGAGCGTGAAGTCGGGTACCGAATGCGAAGCATTGGGTCGACGAGCGGATAGTATGCGAAGCAGACGGTCGAATCCTGTCATCTCGACCAAAACAGCCTTAGTAATCAAAGATTACTAAGGCTGTTTTTTACTGCACATCAAAATTTGAAGTCTAATATTATGAACCACATGCTTTTGAGAATTTATTTCCAACGCTTAAAGATAACGATTTCGGGTTCTGAACCACCAGTACCATACTCACAAACCAACAAATACTTTTCATCGGCTGTTAAACCATAACATTTGTCACCGTTTTTCTTTTCTACTTGATTTATGTAGTAAGTTTTGTTATCATCCCATAACTTTGTAAAGTTTCCATTAGGTAACGGAAAGCTCAAATTCACAAAGTCGCCTTTATGAACATAAAGGTCAGTTATTTCTTCCATATCAGGAATACCTAATTTATTAAACTCTTCAATAAGTTGTTCTTTCATAATAAATTGTACCTCCGTATTGTAATTATTTATAAATTACTTTCTTTTTTTAAAGAAGTTGCTTTTTCAATTGCCTTTTTTGCTTCATCCTTTTTACCTAATTCATTTAATATTAATGACAAGGTTTCGTAATATTGCCAAGAATTACCATCTATATCTATGGCAATATTTATGTTTTTAAGCGCTTCTTCGTGTTTTTTGACTTTATTATAAAGATGTGCTAATCGCCAATAACACAAATCTTCTTTATCATCTAATTCTAATGCTTTTGTATATTGCTCAATCGCCTCATCGTTTTGATCCAATATTTCCAAAACATTTCCTATTGATATATAATGCAACATTTCAACTTTATATTGATTAGCTATACGATACTCTTTAAGTGCTTCTTGATATTCACCCAATTCATCTAGTACACTTCCAACAGAAAAATGAAACAATGCTTCTTCCGGATTTAATTCAATCGCTGTTTTATACTTTTTGAGAGCTTCTTCATACCTTCCCAATTTCTCGAGTGTATATCCTGTCTTCCAGTGATTAAATTCATCTTCTGGATTAAGTTCAGTGGCAATTTGATATTCCCCTAATGCTTCCTCAAATTTTCCTAAATTTTCAAGCATTCTTGCAATACCAAAATGAATAACGTCATTTTTGGGATCAAGTTCAACTGCAGTACGATACTCTTCAAGCGCTTCTTTGTATTTTCCCAATTCTTCTAGTGTATTTCCAATAGCAAAATAAAAAATACCGTTTTCCGGATCAAGTTCAACTGCAATACGATACTCACTCAATGCCTCATCATATCTCTCTAATTCTTCTAGCATATTCGCCACTTTAAAATGATTTATTTCATCCTCTGGTTTAAGAGCAACCGCAATACGATATTCTTTTAATGCATCCTCGTATTCTTTCAAAGACTCAAATGCATCACCCCGTAGATAATGCGACATTTCATCATTATGATCTAATTTAACAGCTTTATCTAATTGTTTTAATGCGTCATCAAATTTACCTTGTTTTACTAGAACCTTACTATAACTTTTAAGATAACGTGAATTCTCAGGATCCTGACTAATAAGTTTCAAAAATATTTCTTCTGCTCGCTCATAATTTTCGTTATCTATTTCATTAATTGCAAGATGATATTGTCGTTGCATTTGAGACTGACTCGCAATTTTTTGTATGGCAGCAATTCCTTCTTTAGAACTGTTATCTTCGTCCACTAATTCTACTTTCTTGCTTGTGTTTTCATCAACAGTAACTACTATTTCAGTCTTTTTAGACTTATCAGAAAAAGCATCTATTGCATCTGCAAGCGATTTATAACGCTTTTTAGCGTCTTTTAAAAATTCGTCTTCTGTAGGTGTTTTATATTCAAATGCCTCACCTAATTGTATCATCACATCATCAAATCCAGCATGATAAACAATTTGTCCGTTGCATTTTGAAACAAAATCAAGCGTTTTCCCTTTCAATTTATCATTTTCATAAAGCATCCAATATGGATAACGCCATTTGTCATTAGCAAAATTTTCTGAATTTTCTATTAAAAAATCCATAAGGCTATTATCGTTACCAGCATAACCTATAAATATAGGATGATAATTCTTAAAAATTGAACTCAATGAGGTTTTCCAATTTTCCGCAAGTTCTTCTAAATCTTCAGTTCTACTTTTGGGATCAAAAAGTAAATCTCTATGAATTTTTATTATAGTAGGACGCATAGGATTAGGTAAAATATAATGAGATAACGACTCATGTCCAATAACTAATGGGGTTTCTTGAGCATAGTAATTTACTGCATCCTCCGTTAAATGATCAAAATTAGTTGTAATAACAACATTATGTGTAGTTTTTGTTAATATGTATGCTAACATAACATATCCAACACTTGGTTTTGCAGATGACATAATCTTTTCTATATAATTATAGCCATCACTAGGACAACGTTTAAACCTCTTCTCGTAGTACTTGCTATAGAAACTGTACATATTATCGTCTGTGATACCAAAATTTGTTCTCCAAAGATTATAACCATCAATGTTACGCTCGCGCAATTCTATATCCCAAATCTTGACTAAATCTTGTCCAGATTTAATACCAGAAGTTCTAGAAGCTCCCGCACCAAGCACAAAACAAAACTTTCTTGGATGAGTACCAGTGGTTACATCCTTAATTTCTTTTATAAAACTAGATAAAGATAATTCCTCATAACTCATAATATTCTTATCCTTTTTACAAAAATAATTATATTACAGTTATTATATCAATTCGACACTTTAAAGTCAATATTTCCCATTTTAGACAAAAACTATCAATAATGTATTTTTTCTATCATTTATCTCAGATTTCACTCGCTCTATCATCTCGGCTAGCAGTTTTTCGTATTTCTCTTTTGTCCTAGCGTATACATTGAATTTCTTCCACATAAAAACATATAGTAATCAAGAGATATGTACTATTAATGGCTGCGAAAAACCTAGTATTTATGCGGGTTTAGGCTTGATTACTATAACGCTACTCCGACCAAAAATGACCTAACCGATTTGGTTAGGTCATTTTTTTAGCATTTCTTTATAAGTCTGATATAAAACTCTACGGCGCTATTTGCTGTTTTAATTCGTATTTTTTCATTATGACCATGAATAGATGCGCGTTCTTCCTTGGTTAAATCCATAGCAGAAAAACGGTAAACCTTATCACTTATAATGCCCCAGTGACGACTGTCAGAGCATTGCACCATCAAATATGGCGATACAATACAGCCTTTCCAGGTATTTGCTACGGCAGATGCCACCTTTTCCCACGCTTCGCAATTGGTTTGTGATACACGGCTTGGTTGCATATTGCTACCTACAATAAGTTCAATGTTGTTGTCATTGATGGTTTTTCTTATATATTCAACCGCGCCTTCAACCGTATCTTTTGGATTTATTCGTAGGTTTGCAGTCATAGAAGCCTTTGGAGGAATAACGTTTGGCGCGCTACTTCCCTCACTTTGAGTAAATGCTACCGTTGTGCGAAGCAGAGCATTAATTTCGCCACCTGATTTTTTACAAATAAGATTAAGCACGCCTCTAAAAAGCCACATATTTGCAAAAATCATACGAAAAACAAAATTAGAATGGCGGCCAAGTGTATCAAACATTTCAGCAGCCGGCTTTGTTATATGCATTTTAAATGGATTATTTTCTACTTTACAACATGCACGTGAAAGTATACCAATCGGCGTGTGTGGTTTTGGTGAAGACGCATGGCCACCGTTTGATTTTACTGAAAATGTTAGGTTTAACATACCTTTTTCGGCAATTCCAACCATTGCACAGGGCTTACTTACACCGGGAAAAACATTTTCTACCACGGCGCCACCTTCATCAACAACAAGGGATGGTGTAATGCCATTTTCTTTAAAATAATTTACTATATTTACAGCACCGTTGCCATTTACCTCTTCTCCTCCCGAAAATGCAAAATAAATATCTTTTTTAGGTATAAATCCCTGCTCTATAAGGGTATTTGCGGCAAAGAGAACACCGTTAAAAGTAACCTTTGTATCAAGGGAACCTCGTCCCCATAAAACACCATCTTCAATTATGGCATCAAATGGTGGTTTTTCCCAGGCTGTTTCATCAACAGTCACCACGTCATAGTGTGCCATTAAAACGGTAGGCTCAACTCTTTCTTTGCCTGTCCATTTAAAAAGCAAGGCACGATCCGGTAATTGCTTAAATTCGCAAACTTTAAAAACATTTGGATAAAGTTTCGGCAAAAGAGATATTAATTTTTCAAATTCAGAATCATCTTCGAGAGATGAATCATAATAAGACACCGTCTTACAACGAATAAGTTGTGCAAGCGCAGAAATTGAACTGTTATCGTCAAATTTTACTTCATCGTCTAAAATTTCAGGTTGTGGTAACGGTTTAAAGCGTAACGTACGAATTAATATTGCTGTAATTAATATTATCACAGCCGCTAAAAAACAGTATAAAATCCACATAATTAAAGCCAACCTTTTTTATACATTATTCTGCTGATTGCTATTGTAAACAACACGCCAACAGGTACCATTATACCTACGTCGCCAGAACTCAAACCTGTAAAAATAAACAATACTAACATTAATATTATCGGAGCTATAGCAATTTTCCAGTTTTTAGAAATAAACACTACACCAAGTCCACCAAATAAAGCCGGCAAAATCTGTGCAAAAGCAGGTTCAAGCACCTTGCTTTGAAGTATAGGCTGTAAAGGAATTATAAGTATTACACCAATTATAATTATTACTGTTGTAACAATACTTGAAACTGCAATTGCTATAGTAGATACAATTTCACCCTCTTCGCTGTCAGCAGAGACACCTGCTTGCTCAAGTGCCCCAAGAGCACAAGGAAGTTTAAGATTTGAAATATTGCCTGTTACAAAAGAAAGGTATGATCCACCGGCACCAAGCATCGGTATATAAGTTATAACCTCTACAACTCCCACTGCCCAATACATAGGCGCTGTAGCAATAAGCCCTTTAATTAATCCGTTCCAATCGGGCAATGCTTTAAATATTAAAGCCGCTAAAAATGGAAAAGCAAGAAGAATAAACATCATAAAAATATTCCATTTATTACCCCATGAATAAACCTTATCAATATATGTCGAATTGTTTTTCATCTGTTTTTGCCTCCTCTCTTATCCCAACCACGCAGTTATGGGTAGAGCACTTGCCATTCCTACAATAAGGCTTAAAGGCAGAGCATAATCGTTTATCCATCGAGCCTTTGTAATTTTCATCAAAGCTCCCGCAAGCACCATAGTAATTGCCGATACAGCCATTACACAAATAGGAATAAGTCCTGCGGTATTTCCTTCAAAAACACCCGAAAAATCACAGAAAACAAATCCAACAAAGGCAGATATCATACCTATAAACATCGCTGATTGAAAAATATCAAGCCATTTTGCATCTTTTTTCTTCATATTTACAAGTCCCGTTTTCATTTTTTTACAGAGAACAGGAACTAACCATATACCAACCATAATACTTAGCGTCATAACAAAACAAATTGTTACAAATTGTGTTGCTGTAAGATTTGCAACCTTGCCAAATTCAAGACCCATACCGCTAAGCGCATTTGATGCAGCTATTGTTTCATACGACATTGAGCCTACAACCGACAACCTTAACCATGGCAAAGCAATACCTAAATCTTTTGATAAAGCTATAACACTTACAACAATTGCAACTGCCGGTGCTATTGTAAAAATAGAGGCAGAAATTATAATTCTTCTAAGTTTTTTTGTATCAATATCTTTTTTCTTAGCTCTTTTTAAAGCCATAACAAGAAAAAACACAGACTGTGCAAGAACAA
>JAZSBS010000115.1:0-8304 GCA_045602525.1 Acutalibacteraceae bacterium | reverse complement strand
AGCGTACGGCGCTTTAACACCAAGGTTAAGGTAAGAAAGCGTTGCTTCATAAAGAATCATACTGCCAAGACTTAAGCTCATCTGTACAATGAGTTGAGGCATAACATTGGGTACAAGATGTTTAAAAATTTTGCGTGAAGTAGAATAACCCATAGCCTCAGCCGCAACCATATATTCCTGTTCGCGAAGCGAGAGAATCTGTCCGCGCACAAGACGCGCAGTACCAGGCCAAGAAATAAAGGTTAGATAAATCATAAGTAGATAAATGCGATATTTTGCATCAATGCCCGAAGCGTCAAGTATTGTACTTATAATAAGCAAAATCGGTACACCTGGCAAACAGATTAAAATATCACAAAGTCGCATTATAATATTATCAATAGCGCCACCAAAAAAGCCTGCTATACCGCCTAATATAACACCTAATATTGTGATAAGAAAAACAGCTATAAAGCTTACAATAAGTGAAATTCTGCCGCCGTACATAAGGCGTACAAAAATATCATAGCCTTCGTTATCGGTGCCCAAGATGTGCTCTTTTGAAGGAGGCGCCAAAAAGTTATCCTTAAGTGTCTTTTCTGTTGTCTGTCTTAAGGTATACTCTTGGCCGCCCACGGTATATGTAGTTTCGGAAATTGAATATTCAGTCTTACCGCTTTCGTCAAGCTCGATCTCACCCCACTCGGTATAAACCAAAGGACCTACAAAGCTAAACAAAAAGAGTGAGACGACCATTATAAGACCGACAATACTAAGCTTTGAACGGAAAAATCTACGTACTACCATTCTTGTTGGTGACATAAGACGAACGGTTTTTTCATGAGGCACTTCGTCGGTTTTTATCGTGTCTTGAATTACTTCGTTTTTAGTAATTTCTTCCATACAAGCGCCTCCTTATTCTAATTTAACACGTGGGTCAACAATTCCATACATAAGGTCTGCGAGCAATACGCCAATAACACTAAGAAGTGCTAAGAACATATTGTAGCCCATTATAAATGGAATATCACCACGGTTCATAGCATCAAGCGCTATATTACCAATACCAGGTAGGTCAAATACCTGCTCGGTAATTATTGCACCTGAAAAAAGTGACGGTAAGAGTCCTGCAAGCGATGTTACAAGCGGAATCAAGGTGTTGCGAAAAGCATGCTTATTAATAACTACCTTTTCACTAAGACCCTTAGCACGAGCGGTGCGTATATAGTCAGAGTTCATAACCTCTAACATATTGGTACGGGTCATTCTCATTCTCGCTCCGATACTAAGTATTACTATGGTAAGAATTGGGATGAACATATGCATTACATAGTCACCTAAAAGCTCAATACCGGTATAAGAAGCTGTTGCATTTACAAGACCTGATGCCGGAAACCAACCAAGCTTTAACGCCAGTAGGTCTTTTAACATCTGACCAAAGAAGAATGACGGCAAAGATATACCAATCATAACAAGTATAGTTACAAGATAATCACGAAAGCTGTACTGATGAGTAGCTGCTGTAATACCAAGCGGTATTGCAATTAAAAATTCAAATACCGTTGCGATAAGAGCTACTGCAAATGATACACCCATATGTTCAAAAATAACATCGGCAACAGGAATACCATATACAAAGCTTGTGCCAAGATCAAACTTTGCCAAAGCGCCAAGCCAACTGAAATATCCTTTTAAAATGCCCCAAAAACTGTTATCGCCTAGTCCATACATCTCGTACATAGCGTTCACTGTTTCTTCGCTAACAGTAGCGCCACCCTGGTTGATGGCGTTGATTTTATCCTGAATAAAATCAACGGGCATCAATCGGATAAGAAAGTAAATAATCATTGAAACGCCAAGTAATATAAATACGGACATTACTAATCTTTTTAAAATATATTTAAACATTAGTTACTCCAAATTATTTAGCAAATTCAACTTCCCAAATTCTGTCAAGCGGTGATGAATACGGGTTCATTTCATCTTCACCGGGAAGGCTTTCGCTGCTTATTACCTTTGAATTATATGCATAAAGCACGCTTCTCTGGTATACAGGTAGTTCGATTGCAAGGTCAAGAATTTGTTCCATTGCTTCTTTGTAAAGATCGGAACGTTCATCCTGATCGTTGGTTTCACGCGCTTCATCAATAAGCTCACTAAGCTCGTCAAGAATATCTAATTCCTCAGCTGTACCGCTTGTTTTAAGATAGTTATAACCCCAAGCAAGAGTACTTGTTGCGGTAGAGTCCTTATGATATACCTGATACAAATCAGGATCAAGAGCAGAAGACCAAGCAGCAGCCCACACCTCAAGAGAACCGGTGTTTATTTTTGTGAGTGCCTGAGTATCACAAACAACCTCAACATCCCAACCTAAATCGTTAAGAAGCGCTGCAGCATCACGGAAAACCTTGTATGTCGGATGATCCTGAAGACTTGAGCCTGCGATTGTAAACTTAACAGATAGGTCGCTGTCACCCGCGCTCACACCTGCTTCTTGCATATATTTTTCAACATTTGCAATTGCTATATCCTCGCTCCAACTTCCAAGTGGCGGATAATCAAAACCGTTGTCTTCGGCATCAGCACCCTTAGGATATGCCCAGCTTACCTTTGACATCGGCCAGAAAATCTGCTCAGCAGTACCGGCGCGGTAATAGTCAAGCGCAAGCGATGTGTTCATTGCGCACATAATTGCTTTACGCAAATTAATATCGGTAACCTTTGCAGAGTTAATTCCAACATAACCGTAACCCAACTGGTCGGTAGTAAGTGTTATCATACCTTTTTTAGATAGAGCTTCAAGTTTTTCATAGTTATCGGTGGTAAGCGAGGGAGAAATATAGTGAACATTTCCCTCCTGTAAAGCGGCAATTGCATTTGCAGAGCTTACTACCTGATAACGAATTTTTTCAATTTTTGCGTTTTCAATGCCTTCGCCTACTGTATTAAAGTTTTCATTAGCCTTGAAATACACAACATTGTTTGTGTAAAAATCGCTCTCGGTTGGCTTGTCATTATTTTTGGTGTTAGTTGCTTTGTACGAGCCTGCACCCATAGGAATTTTAATGTTTCTTGTAGACTGAATAATGTCAGTCATAAAATCAAAACTTGCAAATTCAACACCGAATTTGTTATTTTCGATATCAACACCAACACTGCTGCCCTCACCATAATAATGTTGAGGTGCAATTGTGATTGCAAAGTTCCAAATAGCCTTGGGGTCTATGCCGTCAATTGTAACAGAAAGTACGTCATATTCATTAGCGTTTTTAACTGTACCATCATCATTATGATCCGAAGCAATCTTATAGTCCGTACCGTTTACGGTAATGGTTTCACCTGCTTTATCGGTATGACCGAGTGACACAATACCCGAGATATTTTCAACAGCAAGTGTACCGTCATCAGCAACGTTTTCATGAAGAATAACTTCCTTTGCTTTTGCAGCAAACTCGGTATTTAGAGTATTGGCAGTGCCCCAATATTGTAAAATTATATCCAATTCTCTGGCAATTTTATCATTAAATACATAGTTGATTGCATCATCTTTAGACTTGATAGAATCGGGATATGCAGGTGTTAATTTTTTAATCTTTGTGCGGTCAATCTTGCCGTCTTCGCCTTCTTCATACTCAACCTCAACATAGCCTTCTGTATACATAAAGCAGAAGATTTCGTCCTTGAAATCATCATATGATTTGTAAGGTTCATCAATATATGATTCCTGTGCGCCAAGATAATCGTTTTCGAGTTCTTCTTTGAACAATTTTAATGCATATTCATAGTCTTCTAACAAGTTCTTGTTGCTAACCTCGTCTGTATTATTTGAAATTGCAGACTGGTAACCACTACTTACTGTGTAAGCAGTAATTGCTTTCTTCATAGCATCATAACTAACTTCTTTTGTAGAAGAAGCCTTTACTTCTGAATTAAACAAGTTAATAAGTTCGTTTATGCGAGCCGCCGCACGAGAAGATGCCTGTGAAGAAATGAGGTCATCACTGTCGTCAGAAGCAGAACCAACCGTTTGGGTACGATACTCTGAAAGGCCTAAAATATCTGTAGAATAAAGTGTGTTAGAACCTGTATAAACGGGGTCAAGATATACATAGTAGTTAAAAAGTACGTCCTCCATTGTAAGAGGCTGTCCGTCAGAAAACTTAATACCATTTTTAAGTACAAAGTTATATGTAACGGTATCGTCATCATTTTCTACGATTTCGTAGTCTTTAACAACAACAGCTTCGTTTTCGCCATACGCAACAGTTACCTCGCCGTTAACATATTTTGAACCAAGCATACCAATTTGTGTCATACCCACGATTGTACCGTCAGGTGCTGATGTGTAAAAGAATGGATTAAACAAGCCATCAAGCTGCTCTGTCATAATAACAAATGCATCAGAACTGCCACCGCAACCTGTTAACGCCGACATCATACCTACGCACATAACAACACATAGGATAAGTGAAATAATTCTCTTTTTCATTTCTAGTCGCTCCTTTGAATTTATAAAAAAATATTGATTAACTTTCAAAATCAACTGTTACTGTATTTCCATTAGTAAATACTTTAACACTGTCAGTATCATCACCTACTACAGCACAGTCGATTTCTGCGGTTGTAAGCTTTAATGCATCACCCATACCGCAAACCAAACCTATTGAATAATCATCAACCCCAAAATAGCATGAAGAATCTATTTGTAAATGACTATTTAAAATATTAACGTTAGATATTGTTGCCTTGTCTGATAGTGTGCCGGCAAAAAGACCATAACTGGTACCAACCTTACGCGTTCCAGCTTTTATTGTAAAGGTTATGTTTTCAAAGTTAATATCAAATATATTCGCACTGTCGGTAAGATAACCAAAAAGTCCTGCATTTACCTTTGAATTATTTGTTTGTGTAGCATCAACGTTTTTAATGGTATGACCATTACCTTTAATAACACCGCCGAAGTTGCCGTACATAAAGGTAGTCGGCCATATTTCATCGGTAAAGTCAAGATCGGCAAAAAGTTCGTAATTACCATTAAGACTTGCACTTTCTATAAACTGATCAACATTGTAAATGCGATACCATTCACCCTCGGTCCAATCAACATAAAGTTTTAAAACCGAATTACTTGCAGTACCGTCTTTTTCATTAATAACACCAGGATGTGTTAAAGTATCACCGGTCACTTCATTTGTAGCGGCGGCATCAAAAAATGCTTTGTTATAGGTAAATCCGTCTCTTTCAGGAAAATCAAACATTTCTACCGCACCTGTTTCCTCGTTCCAAGCAGGCACCGACAATTGCTTTTCACTGGTTGGGTCGAACTGTATAGTGTCAATTAGTTCAGCGGAATCAAGCGAATAAAATTCGATTTCAAACAATGGTACCCAAGCCGCATAAAGAGTTAGAGCGGGTACCTCAGCCGAATATTCTTTATCCTTATTAATTTTTAAAACATCGTTTTCAAAATCCCATTTTCCACTATAGGAATAAACGGTATTACCATCGACATCAGTGGTTTCTACCCTCTCCTTATACCAACCTGCAAGAAAATGTCCGTTTTTAGTAACGGTAAACGCATCATTATCACGTCTTTTATCATCGGGAGAAATAAGCGCTATTTCTGACTTGCTGTCCATATTGAAAGAATCAACAATAACAGTGGTGTTTGTGGTAAAGCTACCACCGTTAGCATCAAATTTAACACTAACGGTATAGCCTTCGTCATTGTTTGTTTCATAAGGTGTAGCGTTTTCACCACAACCGGAAAGCAACAACACAAATACTAACGCAAGTAAACTAAAAACTAAAGATTTAATTTTCTGATTCATTTTCTTGTGTTTCCTCCTCGGTGGTTTCCACTGCTTCAGCTTCTTTAGCGCGTTTCTTCTCTTTTGTCTTTTGAAGCATTTCATTGAATTTTGTAACAGCAAATTTTATAAAGCTTACGATTTTTTTAAAAACAAGCTTTAAAAATACCAGTGTTTTTTGCCATACGATTTTTGCGCACCTAATAACTACCGGTTTTGAAATGCTATATGCCTTAACAAACCAAACCTTACAAATATTAAATAACTTTACTGCAAAATTTGTTACAGCAATTGCAGTTATCTTTATAATCGCCCATACTTTTATGAAAATAGGTTTAAGAAATTCACCTATTTTTACAAGTATCGGTTTACAAAAAGTTATAATCCTTACAAAAATCGGTTTAACAAAAGCTGCAATTTTATCAATTATTGGCTTACAAAAAACAGTAATCTTATCCCAGATTGGTTTTAATACCTTGTTAATTCTTTGAATTATAGGTTTAAGAATAACAGATATTTTATCAAAAATGGGTTTTGTAAATATGAATATTTGCTCTTTGAATTTCCTAAATAGCAATACAGTAGCAACAACTATCACTGCAATTATTGCAAATACAATTATCCATACCCAAGCATTTGACTTTTTGTTGCTATCGGTTGTAGCATCGTCTTTTTTCTGCGCATCAGGATCAAGCGCTTTTATACGTTGTTCTGCTGATACTAAATCAGAATAGTTAGTAACCAACGCCTGCTGTTGGGTTGTAGCAACCTTGCCGTAAGCGGCGCGCGCAGCCTCAACAAGAATCTTATCATCATAGGTTACTCTTTCGGGTATTGCTTTAATAGCTTTTATAGCCTCGACAGCAACATCATCAGGTGCAGCGGGACCATCGATGGTTAAATCAAAATACTGGTTGCAAACAAAGGAATCGTAACCCACACCGTTTAAGGGACGTACCATTGTAAGCTTGTTTTCAACTTTACCTACATAGTCAACAAAGGTTGCACCATAGAATACATTAGAGTACATCTCACCCGTTGCATTCCACATAAAAAATGGTATGATGCCCAGACCGTTGATTTGAACCTCGTTACCGTCATAGTCTGTATATGTACCGAAATCACCAGAACCGGGTATATTTTCATAACTACCGTAATAAGCAGGGTCAAATTCTTCCTCAAAGTTTGGAACGTTATAACTACCAAACACTACCATTTCAAGCGCATTGCAATCATAAAATGCCTTATGACCAATTGCTGTTGTAGTAAACGGCATTTTAACCCTTACCGCATCACAGCCTGCAAATGCATATGCTGTAATACGAACGGTATCGTCAGCTACAACGACATCCTCGTTATTGATACCTGCATAAGTGATAAGTTCTAAGCCCTTATCATTCATACAATAAAGAGAACCGTCGATAACAAAAACAGTGTCACTGATTTCGTAGGTAAAAGATTTTATTTCTTTATCTTTGCCGTTAACCTCTTGCGTTTCGGTAGTGTAAAATGGCTCAATCTTACACATAGCAAACGGGTTATCAGCAATTTTTTCAACATCTTCACCGAGCGTTACTGTAAAAGGAGTTAAAGTGTCTTTAATAAATACATTTCTACCAATTTTAATAGCAGAACTAAGGTCGGCAGATGTAATTGCCGTGTATGCAAATGCATATTCCCCAATGGTTTCAACATACTTAAGGTTTTCTACTGTAGCAAGTGGGTCACAATATGAGAACGTACCCTCACCAACCTCAGCGGTCTTTTCACCAAGTTTTACAGCGCCTAATAAGCGGTTGGAAACAAAGGCATAATCGCCAACCGTTTCTGCGGCAGAAATATCTACATTTTCAAGACCACATTCCATAAACGCGTATTCGCCTATAGTTTCAACCTTACCAAGATTAATGGTTTTTAAGGCATCACAACCCGCAAAGGTGTATTGCTTTATCTCGGTAATACCATCGCCTAATTTAACATTTACAAGCTTACGGCAGTATGAGAATGCGTACTCACCGAGGCTTTCGGCAGATGAGATGTCAATGCTTTCAATCTGCGGTCCATGATAGGTATATCTGTAATATCCTTCAGAATTAACTGCGGCAACGGTCATACTTTCATCAAGGCAAGCATAATATACGTCACCGGAAATTGCGTAGTCGCCTATTGATTTTGCTTTAGACAAATCAATATTTTTAAGGCTTGATGTATTATAAAATGCCATCTTGCCAATTTCGGCATTTTCACCCAAAGTGACTGATTCAAGGCTTGCAGCATTTGAGAAAGCACTTTCACCAATTTCCGCATCTTTACCGATAGTAAGTGAAGTAAGTGGTGAGGAGAATATGTATCTAAAGAGTTTTTGTTCACCCTCCATATACATTTCAACCTTAAACGACTGGTCTTTATTCATACTGAAAGCGTAATCGCCTATCTTTACATCGTCACCAATATCAACCGTTGTAAGATCTACACATTCGCTGAATGCGCCCTCTGGAATTTCCATCTTATC
>JAZSBS010000114.1:0-16621 GCA_045602525.1 Acutalibacteraceae bacterium | reverse complement strand
ACTTCCTGTGTAACGTCGGCAACGTCGCCGCCGGCAACACCACCGGTGTGGAAGGTACGCATCGTAAGCTGGGTACCAGGTTCACCGATAGACTGAGCTGCAACAATACCAACCGCTTCACCAACAGTAACAGGCTTATTGGTTGCAAGGTTTGCACCGTAACACTTCTGGCATACGCCGTGGTGACTGTGGCAGGTAAGAATTGAACGAATTTCGATGCGCTCGATGCCTGCGTCTACAATACGCTTAGCATCCTCCTTGGTCATCATATGGTTGTTATCACAAATAACCTCACCTGTCTCGGGATGAACTGCATCGTGTAACAAGAAACGACCAACAAGACGCTCTTCGAGCGATTCAAGCAGATGATTACCGTCTTTGATATCAAATACTGTAAGACCCTCTTCGGTGCCGCAGTCGATATCGCGAACAATAACATCCTGTGAAACGTCAACAAGACGACGTGTCAGGTAACCTGAGTCAGCGGTACGAAGCGCTGTATCTGCAAGACCTTTACGCGCACCACGTGAAGAAATGAAGTATTCCAAAATATTAAGACCTTCACGGTAGTTAGCACGGATAGGAACCTCAATAACCTTACCTGCGGTATTTGCGATAAGACCACGCATACCGGCAAGCTGTCTGATCTGGCTCATAGAACCACGGGCGCCTGAGTCAGCCATCATATAGATTGGGTTAAACTCGTCAAGGTTACCCTTAAGTGCGTCAGCTACGTCCTCGGTAGCCTTGTTCCATATTTCGATTACGTGGCGGCTACGCTCATCATCACTGATAAGACCGCGACGGTAGTTCTTTGTAATAGCGTCAATCTGCTTTTCGGCATTACCCAAAATTTCTTTCTTTTCGGGTGGGATAACAGCATCAATAACTGCAACGGTAATCGCACCCTTGGTAGAGAACTTAAAGCCCGTTGCCTTTACCTTATCAAGCACGATTGATGACTCGCTTGTACCGTGAATATCAATGCAACGCTCAATAATTTTACCAAGCTGCTTTTTACCAACCTTGTTTTGAATAATGTCATCATTAGACTCAACAATCTTTTTGCTTGGGTCTTTAACGTCAAAGCACCATTCAAGCTTAAGCTCATTATCAGGATTACTGCGATCAACAAAACCTAAATCCTGAGGAATAGATTCGTTGAAAATAAGGAAACCAACAGTACACCAAACAAGAGCAGACTTGCCTTCGTTATTGGTCATACGAACACGGATAGGTGCGTGAAGACCGATAACGCCGTCATTATAAGCCATCATAGCTTCATCTTTATCACGGAATACCTTATTAGCGCCAGGTTCTTCTGACTTAACAAGTGTTAAGTAGTAGCAACCAAGTACCATATCCTGTGTAGGAACGGCAACAGGCTTACCATCGGCAGGCTTTAACAGGTTGTTTGCGGCAAGCATAAGGAAACGAGCCTCTGCCTGCGCTTCTGCTGAAAGCGGCACGTGAATAGCCATTTGGTCGCCGTCGAAGTCGGCGTTGTACGCGGTACATACAAGTGGGTGAAGCTTGAGCGCCTTACCCTCTACAAGCACGGGTTCAAACGCCTGGATACCAAGGCGGTGAAGTGTAGGAGCACGGTTAAGAAGAACGGGGTGTTCCTTGATAACCAATTCAAGCGCATCCCAAACCTCAGCCGAAGCGCGCTCAACCATCTTACGCGCGGTCTTGATGTTGGTAACAGACTTGGTTTCTACCAAGCGCTTCATAATAAAGGGTTTAAAGAGTTCGAGTGCCATTTCCTTCGGCACACCGCACTGATACATCTGGAGTTCAGGTCCTACAACGATAACCGAACGTCCTGAGTAGTCAACACGTTTACCGAGAAGGTTCTGACGGAAACGACCCTGTTTACCCTTAAGCATATCAGAAAGTGACTTAAGAGCGCGGTTGTTAGGTCCTGTAACAGGCTTGCCACGTCTGCCGTTGTCGATAAGAGCATCAACAGCCTCCTGAAGCATACGCTTTTCATTGCGTACAATTATTTCAGGAGCTCCAAGCTCTAAAAGTCTTTTAAGACGGTTATTACGGTTAATAACACGACGATAAAGGTCGTTAAGGTCACTTGTTGCAAAGCGACCACCATCCAACTGTACCATAGGACGCAAATCGGGTGGAATAACCGGAATAACATCAAGTATCATCCATTCGGGACGGTTGCCCGACTGACGGAATGCCTCAAGCACCTCAAGACGCTTAAGGATACGTACTCGCTTTTGACCGCTTGCTTCATCAAGCTCTGCACGAAGCTCTGCACAGGTCTTGTCAAGGTCGATTTCAGCAAGCAATTCCTTGATTGTTTCAGCGCCCATACCCGCCTTAAATGCGTCTTCATATTTTTCACGCATTTCGTGATACTGCTTTTCATTAAGAATCTGCTTCTTTTCAAGCGGTGTATCACCCGGGTCGGTAACAATATACTGTGAGAAATAAAGCACGTGTTCAAGCGCTTTAGGTGATATATCGAGAGCCAATCCCATACGTGACGGAATTGTCTTGAAATACCAGATGTGTGATACAGGAGCCGCAAGTTCAATGGTACCCATTCTCTCGCGACGAACCTTTGCGCGTGTTACCTCAACACCACAGCGTTCGCAGACTTTACCCTTGTAACGAATTCTTTTATACTTACCGCAGTGACACTCCCAATCCTTTGTAGGTCCAAAAATACGTTCGCAGAAAAGACCGCCAGTTTCGGGTTTAAGTGTGCGGTAGTTAATGGTCTCGGGCTTGGTAACCTCGCCGTAAGACCAGCTTCTGATTTGTTCGGGAGAAGCGAGACCGATTTTTATAGATTCAAATGATAAATTCTTTTCTTCTGACATAATCTCTCACCCTCCGTTATTATTCTTCCACTTCGTCATAGTCGGAATATTCGGCTTCTTCGACAATGTCTTCGCCGTTTTCATCCTGTAGACTGTATCCGTCAAAATTGCCATCCTCAACAGTGTCTTCATTAAATGCATCCTCTGTTATAGCAGCTTTTGAAAGACCTATATCGTCGTCATCGTCAAATGTCTGCTTAAGGTCAACCTCAAAGCCTTCCTTGTCAAGCACACGCATATCCAGACCAAGTGACTGAAGTTCTTTTACAAGAACCTTGAATGATTCAGGTATACCTGCCTTAGGAACATTCTGGCCCTTAACGATTGCTTCGTAAGTCTTAACACGGCCAACAACGTCGTCCGACTTAACTGTAAGGATTTCCTGCAAGGTATAAGCCGCACCGTAAGCCTCGAGTGCCCAAACTTCCATTTCACCGAAACGCTGACCACCACACTGTGCTTTACCACCGAGCGGCTGCTGGGTTACAAGTGAGTATGGACCTGTAGAACGTGCGTGAATCTTATCGTCAACCAAGTGATGCAATTTAAGATAATACATATAACCCACGGTTACCTTGTTATCAAACGGCTCGCCTGTACGACCATCGTAAAGCTGAACCTTGCCATCTTCTGACATACCTGCCATCTTGAAGCATTCACGGATATCAGACTCGTGAGCGCCGTCAAATACAGGTGTTGCAATGTTCCAGCCAAGTGCTTTAGCGGCATAACCAAGATGAACCTCAAGAACCTGACCGATGTTCATACGTGAAGGAACACCCAGCGGATTGAGCACGATATCAAGCGGAGTACCATCTGGTAAGAACGGCATATCTTCGCTTGGTAATATACGAGAAACAACACCCTTGTTTCCATGACGACCCGCCATTTTATCACCGACAGAAATCTTACGTTTCTGAGCAATATAGCAACGAACCACCACGTTAACACCGGGGCTGAGTTCTGATGAATTTTCACGGGTGAATACCTTAACATCAACAATTGTACCATATTCACCGTGAGGAACACGGAGAGAAGTATCGCGAACCTCGCGAGCCTTTTCACCAAAGATTGCACGAAGAAGTCGCTCTTCGGCAGTAAGCTCGGTTTCACCCTTAGGTGTAACCTTACCTACAAGTATATCGCCTGCCTTAACCTCGGCACCAACACGGATGATACCACGTTCGTCAAGGTCTTTAAGCGCATCGTCACCAACGTTTGGAATATCACGGGTAATTTCTTCAGGTCCAAGCTTAGTATCTCGACACTCTATTTCATACTCTTCAATATGAATTGAGGTATAGATATCCTCGCGAACAAGACGTTCGTTAAGAAGAACAGCGTCCTCATAGTTATAACCTTCCCAGGTCATAAAGCCGATAAGCGCGTTGCGACCGAGTGAAATTTCACCATTGCTGGTTGCAGGACCATCTGCAATAACCTCTTTTTCTTCAACCTTATCGCCTACCGATACTATTGGCTTCTGGTTTATACAGGTGCCGTGATTAGAACGCAAGAACTTAATAAGATTGTACTCATCAATTTCACCGTTCTTGGCACGGATTTTAATTATATCTGCGCTAACGTAGGTTACAACACCTGCACGACGTGCCAACACTACAACACCCGAGTCAACCGCTGCTTTATATTCCATACCGGTCGCTACAATCGGATTTTCGGGCTTGAGAAGAGGCACAGCCTGCTTCTGCATGTTAGAGCCCATGAGTGCTCGGTTGGTATCATCATTTTCAAGGAATGGTATCATAGCGGTAGCTACAGACACAACCATCTTTGGTGATACGTCCATAAAGTCGGCACGTGAAGCCTCTACTTCGCTATAGTTATCACGTATACGAGCATTAACCTTTTTATGAACAAAGTATCCGTTTTCGTCCAAAGGCTCGTTGGCCTGTGCTACTACAAACTCGTCTTCCTCGTCAGCTGTCATATAAACAACATCATTAAGCACCTGACCCGTAGCCTTGTCTACACGACGGAAAGGAGCCTCAATAAAGCCGTATTTGTTAATCTTTGCATAGGTTGCAAGATAAGAGATAAGACCAATGTTAGGACCTTCAGGTGTTTCAATCGGGCACATACGTCCATAGTGTGAATAGTGAACGTCACGCACCTCAAACGATGCACGGTCACGAGACAAACCACCAGGACCAAGCGCTGACAAACGACGCTTGTGAGTAAGTTCTGACAACGGGTTGGTCTGATCCATAAACTGTGATAACGGTGAAGAGCCAAAGAACTCTTTAATAGCCGCTACAACAGGACGTATATTTATAAGTGATTGCGGAGTGATGTTTTCGGGATCCTGTGACTGAAGAGTCATCTTTTCACGAACAACACGCTCCATACGTGAGAAGCCAATGCGGAACTGATTCTGCAAAAGCTCACCTACCGAGCGAATACGACGATTGCCAAGATGGTCAATATCATCAATGGTGCCAACTTCGTGAGGCAATCCCAAGAAATAGTTTACACTTGCAAAAATATCATCAAGAGTAACGTGGTTAGGAATAAGGGCAGTTACATTATCAACAAGAGCCTGCTTTAATTCTTCTTTGTCGCTGAACTCTTCCATAAGACCGCGAAGCACTTCAAAGCTTACCTTTTCGTTAACGCCTGCTTTGTCAAGTTCAGCGAGCTCTTCGGCGGTAAGGTCAACAAAATCAGCAAGATTTACCATACCATTTGAAAGCACCTTAACCTCAATTACATTACCTTCAAAATCCTGAACATTAACATACGCTTCCATAACACCCTTGCGTTCAACAAGGTCAGCCATTTCGCGTGTGATAACGGTATCAGCGTCAACAAGTATCTCACCTGTCATTGAATCAACTATAGGACGAGATGCCACCTTGCCGCGAATACGCGCACCTATAGCAAGCTTTTTATTGTACTTATAACGACCAACTCGAGAAAGGTCGTAACGGCGGGGGTCAAAGAACAACTGCTCAAGATAGGTTCTTGCGCCCTCAATAGTTACAGGTTCGCTTGGACGAAGCTTTTTATAAACCTCTACCAAAGCATCCTCTGTTGATTTGGTTTCGTCTACCTCAAGTGTAGCGGACAGACGCTCGTCCTCACCAAGAAGCTGACGCATCTGCTCGTTAGTAGCAATACCCAAAGCGCGCACGAATGTGGTAACCGGGAGCTTTCTATTCTTGTCAATACGAACATAAAGCACATCGTTTACGCTTGTTTCATACTCAATCCAAGCGCCACGATTTGGTATAACGGTGGATGAAAACAGCTTTTTACCTGTTTTCTCATCAACCTTTTTAGCAAAATACACACCGGGTGAACGCACAAGCTGAGATACGATAGCGCGCTCGGCACCGTTGATTACAAAGGTACCCGAATCAGTCATAAGCGGAAAATCGCCCATGAAAACTTCGCTTTCCTTAATCTCGCCTGTTTCATTGTTAAGCAGTCTTGCTGTAACCCTCAACGGTGCAGCATATGTTGTGTCGCGCGACTTACATTCAGTAACGCTGTACTTAGGCTGCTCATCAATGCGGTAGTCAATGAAACTGAGTACCAGATTGCCGCTATAATCGGTTATAGCAGACATATCCTTGAAGACTTCCATCAAACCCTCGGTGATGAACCAATTGTATGAATCCTTCTGAATTTCAATGAGGTTAGGCATATCAATAACTTCATTGATTTTAGAGAATGTCATACGAGTGTTTTTACCCATCTGGACAGGTTTTACCATTTTGTTAGGCTCCATAGGTTTTATATCACTCCTACTTAAAATTTCGGGATTTTTGCCTTAAAAACCTCATCCAATCCGTTAAAAAGGCGCAAATTCCCCCATCATTAGTAATTACATATTATAAAACAATAAAATTATTGTGTCAAGCGCTTTTTTGTATTTTTTCAAAAAAATTACTGCAAAGTCATAATTTGACAATGCAGTAATCAAATATTTAAATCAAATCTCTATAATATAAATTTCTTGTGTAATCCCCCATAGGTTTAGCACCTGATTTATATTTTGTGATTATCTCCTCTGCCTCTGCGGCAGTTTCATTGGTAAAATACATCAGCAAACAATCAACCAAAGGTATCTCATCCATCCTGTCACCCATATAAAGAGGTGCAGAATTTAGCAGTTCACTGTAACCCGTTCTGCACACAATCGGAAACTCGACACCCTTACGGTCTACAATAATACCTTTTTTATCACATTCGGCACAGGTTTTGCCATTGCGTAGCGGACAGTTGCGGGTAAGCATTAAAGGCAGCCTACCATAAGCAAATATACCCACGGGAATATTTGCGCTTATACTTTTAATCTCTTTAAGTGAAATTTCGGCTGATAACATTATTTCATCAACACCGATTTGCTTATATATTTTGATGCTTTCGCTATTGTTAGCGTTAAGACCAATAGAGCCAATAACCTTAAATCCTGCGTTTTTAGCAATTGCCACAGCGGATAAATTGCCACAATAGGCGGAGTCTATACCCTGCTGTTTTAATGCTTCAAGCCTTTTGATAACAGCCGCCTCATTCGTAATATACCGAGGCAATTCTGCGATAATTCTAATGCCGTAAATTTGTGGCATTTCACATTCATAAGGTAATATGATTGCCTTGACACCTTTAAGATTTTGGGGTATTTGCTCTGTATTTGCAAAGCGGAAAATAAGCTGTTTTTTGCCATTTAAATTGCCGATTGTATCAATTCTTGGCACAGTGTGTTCGTTAATACTTATCTCTGCCCTTTTATCGTCTAATTTCTCTGTTGCATCACGACGCAAAGCATTTAACTGCGATGCCGCCACAAAAAGACCTTCGTCAAGATTTACACTTATATCTTCACAATAATACGGTGTGTTGCCAAGCTTTGTAAGATTATCAACTACCGTTTGAGTTTCGAGTGCTTTTGTCTTCGCCGCTTGCGGTATATCACCCTGAACTGTAATAATGTTTTGCTTATCATTTATCGTAAGCATAATTGGTTTATCAGCAAGTATCTCAGCTCTCATTTTAACGGGCACCGATTGCCGCTCGGCACGGTAAAGTTCGTGCAGGTAAGAGTATGTATCCCCCGCCGCTACAACGTCATCTTTAGTACGGATACCAAACATATCGCGACCCAAAACGCCCTTATAATATCCATCCGTAAAGCCCGAACGAGAAAATACATCCTGCAAGGTTTTAAATAGTTTTGGTTCTATAAATCCGTTATCAACCGCCTGTCTGCAGGCAGCAGTAGCGGCAGATACGTATTCGGGGCGCTTCATTCTGCCCTCAATTTTAAGTGATGCTACACCCATAGCGGTTAGTTGGTTTATGTATTCATATAGACATAAATCTTTAAGACTCAGGTCATAACCTGTGCCGCCTGATACTTTAAATGGCAAACGGCAAGGACCCGCGCAAAGACCGCGATTGCCGCTGCGCGCACCCAATATGGACGAAAGCAAGCACTGCCCCGACACGCTCATACAAAGCGCACCGTGAACGAAAGCCTCAACCTCTATATTCTGCTCCTTCGCCACTGCGCAAAATTCGGTGAGTTGGTCTTTGCTCATTTCACGCGATACAACTACACGGCTAAAACCTAATTTTTTAAGAGTTGGCAAGCACGCAGGTGAATGAACTGTCATTTGGGTCGAAGCGTGCAACTGCAAATCGGGTATATGTTTATGTATAAGTGACGCCAGACCCAAATCTGAAATGATAATCGCATCCACACCGCATTCGTATGCATACTTCGCTGTAGCAAAAGCATCTGCAAGTTCAGATTGTTTTATCATTATATTAAGTGCAAGATACACCTTTACCCCGCGAATATGACAGTAACGCACAGTATCTTTTATATCGTTATCGTCAAAGTTATTAGCATTCCTACGCGCTGAAAATTGCTTTGCGCCGATATACACAGCATCAGCGCCACTGCGCACTGCCGCCTCAAGCGACTGCGGCGAACCTACAGGCGCCAAAACCTCGGGTTTTAAAAGCATATCTTTCACCTACCTTAATAAAGTATGTTTATATGATACATTATTTCGTGTAAAAAGAAAAGTGTTTTTTATTTTTCATAATATGAATATAACAAAGTCATATTATATTAAATAACAAATCTCCGATGTTTATTCAAACACCGGAGACTAATATTACCAATTTACCTGCCAACGTTTTGAGTATTTACCACTAGCGTGTTTTGTTGCTGTGGGGTTATTGGTTTTTGAATTTTTTATTTTTTCACCTAACTCTTTATCAAACTCTGACACATCAAAAGGAAGTTTAACAGGCACGCCACCCTTCCAGCTTGATAAATATGCCGCATTTGAAAGTGTTAGCTCGTAAATGCCGTCTGTGCCGGGAGAAAGTAATTCCTCGCCGTGCAAAATAGCATTTACATAGTTTTGGATAATCTTCATATGAGCTTCGCCGTCTTTGCTTTGAGTAACAAATTCCTCATATTCACATTTAATACTTGGGAATAATTGTTCTGCATTAAAGCAAATCTGACGCTCGTCCTCAGGTAATTTCCACCATTTTAAAGTGCCGTTTTCTACAACGATTTTACCCTTAGAACCTGATATTTCAAGACGATTAGTGCCCGGAAATTCACCCGTCGAGGTTATGAACATACCGGTTGCGCCGTTTTCATAACGGGTAAGCAAAGTAACGTCATCTTCAACCTCAATATTGTGATATTTTCCTACTTCACAGTTTGCCTGCCCTTCTATAGGCATACCGCAAATCCATTGCCAGAGATCAAGGTTGTGTGGCGCTTGATTTAACATAACTCCGCCACCCTCACCCGACCAGGTAGCACGCCAACCAGCAGAATCGTAATAACGCTGCGTACGGTACCAGTTAGTGATTATCCAAACAGTTCTTTTAAGTTCACCCAAAGCACCGCTCTTTACAATTTCTCGTGTTTTTACAAACACATCATTGGTGCGTTGATTAAACATTATTGCAAACTTTTTGTCAGTTTTCTTTACAAGTTCGTTAATCGCCATTGATTTGCTAATGGTAATGTCAACAGGTTTTTCAACCAATACATTAAGGCCTGAACGCAAAGCATCCATAGCAATATCGCAGTGCAGTTTGTGTGGTGTAGATACAATTACCGCATCGATAAGATCGCTTGTAAACATCTCGCTATAATCATCAAAAACCTCTACGCCTTCATAAGTTTCTTTACAAAACTTACGACGTTCAGGCGAAATATCGCAAACCGCAGCAAGCACCGCGCCGACTACCTTACCGCCAAAAAGCGTATTAGCATGAGCAGTACCAATGTTACCGATACCAACAACACCTATACGAACCTTATCCATAGTAACACCTACTTTAGATTCATCATAGCAAAACAAAATTTGTTTTGCTATGATAAACGATAATCATTAAACCTTTGCGCTGCCGTATGTACCGTTTGTATCAGCAAATGTTGCTGTTACATTTTCCTTCTTCTTGGAAGTTGCAACGCGTTTCATAAGCTCTTCATAATAAAGGTCTTCATCAAACGGAAGTTCTACCTCTTTACCTAAGAAATCCGAAAGGTGCATAGCGTTTGAAAGAATAACGCCCTTAAGGCCTTCGGCACCCTCTGCAACAAGGGGTGTACCGTGAAGAATTTTGCCAGCCCAAGCGTTTATAACGCCAATATGCTGAGGATTTTTATTTTCAATCTCAATTTCAAGATTGTGTGTTGGAATTGAACCGAAAACCTCAGTATTTGTCTTTGTAAATTCGGATTCTTTTACATCAAATTCAGTAACGGTGAGCTTATCATTTTCAACAACCAATTTTGCTCCATCCATCTGAACTTCAAAACGGTTAGTACCCTTACCGTCACCGGTTGTGGTGATAAATACACCTGTAGCGCCATTCTCGTATTCAACAAATGTTGTTACGTCGTCGTCAACCTCAATGTCGTGCCAAGCGCCGTACTTTATCTTTGAAAGAACCTTAACTGGCATACCACATATCCACTGCCAAAGGTCGAGCTGGTGGGGGCACTGGTTAAGAAGAACACCGCCGCCTTCACCCGCCCATGTAGCGCGCCAGTCACTTGAATTGTAGTAAGCCTGTGAGCGATACCAGTTAGTGATAAGCCAGTTTGTACGACGAATTTCACCATATTTACCCGAGTGAACAAGCTCGTACATCTTGCGATAAACGGGGTTTGTGCGCTGATTGAACATCATACCGAAAACAACCTCGGGGTGCTGCTCAGATACTGCAATCATTTCGCGAACCTGACGTGTGTAAACACCTGCAGGTTTTTCACACATAACGTGGATACCACGCTTCATACATTCAATTGAATATTTCGTGTGGTCATAGTGAGGCACTGCAATAAGGCAGGCATTAATTAGACCACTGTCAAGCATTTCCATAGCATCGGTAAAGTATGTAATGTTTGCATCGGGATATTTATTCTTGCCAAATTCAACACGATCAGGATTTTTGTCACATATAGCAACCAAATCAACCTCTGGGCAGTGACCGCCCATAATGTTAGAGGTGTGGCCCGTACCCATATTACCAAAACCGATTATACCAAGCTTAATTTTATCCATAATAACTATCTACCTTTCAATTAAAATCCGCAAGATTTGAGGTACTTGTAACTGCGAGTGATGCAATCAAATGGATCTTCGCCGTGGCAATTATCCTGCTCTACAAGCATATACTTAACACCGCTTTTTTCAGCAGCTGCAAAAACGCGGTCAAAGTTGATATTACCTTCGCCTACTACTGCGATATTGTCATTAAACTCTTTAAAGTCATCGCTAAAAGCGTAGTCCTTAAGGTGAATTACAGGAAGTCTACCTGCAAATTTTTCGATCCATGCCGCTGGGTCAGCGCCACCTGCCTGTACCCAGAATGTATCAAGAATAAAGCCAAGTTCATCGGGGGCAAAATCTTCTGCCAAGCGCTCAAGAACGTTTTTGCCATCAAACTTTAAAAACTCTTTTGCGTGGTTGTGATACATAAAGGTTTTACCGTTTGCCTTAATAGCCTTAATTATATCGGTGTACTCTGCTAAAAAATCTTTATATGAAACACCTTCACGAGTTGTAGAAAAATCGTGGTAACCAAGACCAACATAATCACAACCAAATATTTCGTGGCCTTTACAAACCTTTGCAACATCTTCTTTAAGCTGTGCAGGTGGAGTATGAGTTACTACGCACTTAAGACCGTTTTTATCAAGATTTTCTTTAAGCCACTCAGGCTCATAATCACAAACGCCGCTTATCTGAACGTTTTTATAACCAATATCAGCTACCTTTTTGAACGTTTCTGCAAAATCATCAAGATTTTTACAATGGTCGCGAAGTGTAAAAAACTGAATGCCTATTTCCATAATTTAAATCTCCTTTAAAATTGTTTTAAAAGCATCGCAGGCATAGTCAAATGCCTCGTCACCTGTTTCAAAATTAAATTCGCCAACCTTGCTTTCCTCGCCCTCGCGTTCAAGACCCGAAAGCCCGCTGAACTCTTTAAGGTGAGGTTCCATTGTAAAACAGCTACCGCCTTGGGCTAAGTATTCGGGAACAATGATTTTAAAGTTTCCGTCACCACTGCCCGCGGGCACTATCATATCGTCACTTGCTCTTGCGTCCTTTACGTGGACGTATTTTATGTAGTCTTTAAGCAAATTCCAAGCGTCGATTGTGTTTTCACCGCTTTGAACAAAGTTTGCAGGGTCGAATATACCTTTAATTTCGGGTACAGCCTTAAAAATCTCAAGACAGCGAACAGCCTTGTCGCCGTAGATACCCTTTTCATTCTCGTGGCAAAGCACCACACCGCTACCTTTAGCAATATCTGCCATTTTACCCAGACGGTCAAGCACTTCGTTTTTATAAATTGAAGCGTCCTTGTCAGTAGGCATAAAGAATGAAAACATACGGATATTCTCTGCGCCCAGAATATTGGCAATTTCAAGTGTGTGCTTTAACTTTTCAAGGTGAGCCGCAAAATCATCTTTTTCTATATCTATTTTGCCTATTGGAGAACCTATTGACCAAGTTATAAGACCTGCTGCATTAAGCTTTGAGCGAACCTCTCTCGCCTTATCAAGTGTAATGTCGGCAACGTTTGTTTCATCAACATTACGAATTTCAAGACCCTGAAGGCCATTTCGCAACATTGCCTTAATCTGCTCGTCTATCATAGGACTTGCTTCATCAGCAAAGCCAAAAATTTTAATATTTTTATTCATAATTAAACTCCAGAATAAGCCGAGAATCCACCGTCAACCGGAACTGTAATACCCGTAACAAAACCTGACTTGTTTTCATCAAGCAACCATTCTACCGTACCTAAAAGCTCTTCTGCTTCGCCAAAACGACCCATAGGAGTTGAACGTAAAATCTTGTCGGTACGAGGTGTTGGTGTGCCATCTTCATTGAAAAGCAGCGCGCGGTTCTGATTTGATACAAAGAAACCAGGAGCAATGGCATTAACGCGAATACCCTCTTTTGCAAAATGAACTGCAAGCCATGAGGTAAAGTTGGTTACTGCTGCCTTTGCAGCAGAGTATGCAGGAATTTTGGTAAGAGGACGGTAAGCGTTCATTGAAGAAACATTAAGTACCGAACAACCCTTACGACCAATCATATCAACCATAAATACCTGGCTTGGAAGTAATACGCCCTTGAGGTTAAGGTCAAATACAAAGTTAAAGCCCTTTTCATCAATGTTAAAGAATGTGAGGATATCCTCAGCCGTCTCGTCACCGGGGGCATACTCTTCATGAGCAGTAGTACACTTGGGGTTGTTACCGCCTGCACCATTTACAAGGATATCGCACTTGCCAAAATCTGCAAGTACTTTCTGATGAACCTCTTCAATGTTTGCTTTATCAAGGCAGTTGCATTTATAAGCCTTGGCAACGCCACCCTTTGCTACGATGCCTTCAGCAACCTTAGCTGCTGCCTCTTCATTAAGGTCAAGGAGTGCTACCTTAGCGCCCTTACTTGCCAAAAATTCAGCAAAGCCTGAGCAAAGCACGCCGCCTGCACCTGTTACAACTATTACTTTTTCCATTACTTTTTACCTTCCTTTTCAAGTGTATCCCAAACGCCTAGCATATACATAATGCCAAGTGCGCGGTCATATAAACCATAACCAGGTCTTACTGTGCCTGCTTTTTCACCCCAAAGGTGTCTACCGTGGTCAGGACGGATATAACCGTCAAAGCCGCAGTCGTGATAAGCCTTAAGTATATCTAAAATGCCCGTGTCACCGTCACAGTCGCGATGGCTTGCTTCCGAGAAGTCGCCGTTTTCGAAATGCTTAACGTTACGAATGTGAGCAAAAGCGATACGGTCGCAGTGCTTTCTTACAATGTCAGCCACATTATTTTCAGGATTAGCATTAAGACTACCCGAACAAAGTGTCAGACAGTTGTGGGGATTATCTACCATTTTTAAGAAACGGTCAATACTTGGCTCGTCAATAAGAAGACGTGGAAGACCAAATATATCCCATGGTGGATCGTCCATATGGATTGCCATTTTTATGCCTGTTTCTTCACAAACGGGCATAAGTTTTTCCAAGAAATACTTAAGATTTGCCCAAAGCTTTTCGTGGTCAACGCCTTCGTATGCTTTGAAAAGCTCGTCAAGCTTTGCCATTCTTTCAGGTTCCCAACCGGGAAAAGACATATTATATTTCTCGGTAAATTCAAGAATGTAGTTTGCCATTGCGTTGTAGTCGTCCTGAATCATACCCTTTTCATAGAAAAGTGCGGTAGAACCGTCGCCTACCGGGTGGAATAAATCTGAACGAGTCCAGTCAAATATTGGCATAAAATTGTAGCATATAACCTTAACACCAAATTTCGCAAGGTTGCGAATTGTCTGAATATAATTTTCAATGTACTTATCGCGTGTGGGCAGGCCAATTTTGATATCATCGTGAACATTAACCGATTCAACAACGTCAATGTTAAATCCGTACTCATCACATTGTGCCTTTACCTTTGCGATTTCTTCTTCACTCCAGATTTCACCAGGCATTTTGTCGTGAAGAGCCCAAACAATTCCTGTAACGCCCGGAATTTGTTTGATGTCTTGTAGTGAGATTTTATCGTTACCCTCACCGTACCAACGAAATGTCATTTGCATACATTTGCACCATCCGTTTTCAAATTTTTAACAACAATTCAATAGGTATAATATACCATTGTTATGTATATTATACAAAATTACTTTTAACAATGGAATTGCAAATATTATCTTTAAACATTGCAAATCGTATCAAAGTGTGATACAATGCTTAAAGGTGATGTTATGAGCAAATATTTTACATACAATGAGGGCGGTATTCACTGTCATTACTACTGTGATGAAAATCCCAATAAAGAATCATTTAAAATGCATACTCACGACACTTGTGAGCTTTATATCTTTGTATACGGAAGAGGTAAATTTTTGATTGAAGGTAATGAATATTCCCTTTCAAATGGTGATATTCTGCTATTGCGTCCTGCCGAATCTCATTATATTGATATTGACCCGTCGCGCCCCTACGAACGCTTTTCGGTACATTTTAGTGAAAACTTTTTCAAGGCTTTTGACAAAGACAACCTATTGCTTGAACCCTTTATTAAGCGTGAGGTTGGCACATTTAACCGATATTCACGTGATGATTTTAAGCCCGAAATATACAATCTGCTTGTGCAAAATCTTTTGGGCGAATCACAAAACCGACACCTACAGATAAGTTGTAATCTTTTACCGTTGCTTAACGAAATATACAACGTTTATAAATCGCACCGCGCTACCGACACACAGGGCGAATCACTAACACAGCAGATAGTAAGGTACATAAACAACCATATAAACGATAACATAACACTTGATACTATCTGCAATAAGTTTTATATCAGTAAGGCACAACTATGCCGCAGCTTTAAAGCGGCTACAGGTTCTACCGTTCAGAATTATATAAATGCAAAACGTCTTGTAAATGCCAAACGTATGCTATCTGGCGGTGTTTCCCCAACTCGCGCCGCCGCACTTTGCGGATTTAACGATTATTCGGTATTTTACCGCGCCTTTTTCAAAGAATACGGTAAAGCGCCAAAAACAGAATATAACAAAATTTAAAAGCACCGCCGAAGCGGTGCTTTTAAATTATATCTTAACTTCTATTTCAGGATATTTTGAAAGCACGTCTTTAAGACAATCGTAAAAACATTTAATAGCAGTATTGTTTTCACTGCCAAGTGCAGTCAGTATTGAAACCTCGCGTTTAGGAAGTTTAAATTCCGTCTCTACTCTTTTTATATTATTATCCTGTTCTAAACCCTCTGCAACACTTACAGGCACAATTGCCCAGCAGCTCTTACTTTTCATAAACTGTTTAAGATGTGCCATAATTGCAACCGTAAGCTTTGGATACTTATCTCCAAACGTGTCATTGTGCCACTTGGTAAAATCGCCGCTCCACTCTACATACAACTCCTGACTACCGACTAACTGTTCAGACGACACAGGTGTATCATAGTTTAAATCGCTACTGCAAACTAAAACCATCGGCTCGCAAAACACAAGGGTTTGTTTTAACGTTTTGTCATTGCTTTTACCCGTTGTAAATGCAATATCAGTATCTCCTGTATGTATACTGCGACTTGCAAGTGCTCGCTCCATATCCTGTATTTCAAGCTGAATTTCAGGATGCTTTTGCAAAAATAGTTCATAAACCTGCGGTAATAAAAACGTGTCAAGACTGTTAAGAGATGAAACACTGATGCTTACCGG
>JAZSBS010000113.1:0-4874 GCA_045602525.1 Acutalibacteraceae bacterium | reverse complement strand
CAATTTTGATACTTTTTTGGCGTTGTTTTCCATATAAGGTCGTAATTTGTAAAATTTAAACAAAAAAATTTAAAACATTTAAAAATTTTAGTTGTAATTGCTAAAGAACTGTGATATAATTACTTGGTAATCGGAATTTTAAAGAGTTAAAAATTTTACTTTTTTAAAGTTCTACAAGGGAGGATACACTTATGAAAAACTATTCAGCTGACAAAATTAAAAACATCGCCTTTTTAGGTCATGGAAATTCGGGTAAATCTACACTTGCAAGCGCAGTGTTATACCATTCCAAAGCAATCGAGCGAATAGGTAATACTTCAGAGGGTACCTCGGTTTTCGATTTTGATGCAGAAGAAAAGAAACGCGGTTGCTCGGTTTCAACATCGGTTTACGCCTTGGAAAAGGACGGCGTTAAGCTGAATCTTATTGACGCTCCGGGACTTTTTGACTTTGCGGGCGGAGTAAGCGAGGCACTGGCGGCAGCCGACAGTGTTATTGTTACTATTTCGGGTAAATCGGGTCTTACCGTAGGTGCCAAGCAAGCATATGATAAGGCACGCGCTGCGGGCAAGGCGGTTGGATTCTTTATTGGTAAGCTTAATTCTACCCACGCGCATTTTTATCGTGTAATTTCGGCGCTTGTTGCAAACTATGGCGCGGTTGTTTGTCCTGTTACAGTTCCTTATATAGAGGATGATACTGTTAAATGCTATGTTGACCTGGTTGCTAATAAGGCGTACACAGCCGACGGTATCCAGCTTACCGAGTGTGCTATGCCCGAAAGCACCGAGGTTAACAATATGCGCGAAATGCTTATAGAGGCTGTAGCATCTACCGACGAAGAGCTAATGGAAAAATATTTTGGCGGTGAGGAGCTTACTGCCGAGGAAATTAAGACAGGTCTTAAAACCGGTATTAAGGGCGGAGAAATTTGCCCTGTGTACTGTGGTGTACAACTTACAGGCGATGCAATACCGCTTTTTGCAGACAGCATTGCCGAGGTTTTACCATCTGCTGCTGACAGCGCAGTTGTTCTTGAAAATGGTGATAAACTGTCACCTGATGAATCGGGAGAAAACGCACTCTTTATATTTAAAACTATTGCTGATCCATTTGTTGGCAAGCTTTCTTACTTTAAGGTAATTTCCGGTAAAATTACAGGTGATATGAAGCTTAAAAACGCCCGCACGGGTGAAGAAGAACGTCTTTCAAAGGTTATGTGGCTTAAGGGTGGCAAACAGGAGGACGCAGATGCAATTGTTGCGGGTGATATCGGATCGGTATCAAAGCTTGGTTCTACAGTCACCTGTGATACGCTATCGGCTTCGGGTAATCTTACAGTAGCTGCAATTGAATTTCCCGCACCCAATCTTAAAACTGCTATATATCCTGCTAAAAAGGGTGATGAAGAAAAAATCAGCGCGGGACTTAACCGTATTTGTGAGGAAGACCCCACACTTAAAATTACCAATGACACCGAAACTCGCGAGCTTGTAATGAGCACCTTGGGCGAACAGCATACCGATATTGTTGTATCAAAGCTTAAGGCAAAATTTGGCTGTGATGTAGTACTTTCTAAACCGAAGATTGCATATCGTGAAACCATTCAAAAGCCGGTTAAGGCGCAAGGCAGACATAAGAAGCAGTCGGGCGGTCACGGTCAGTTTGGTGACGTGTGGATCGAATTCGAGCCCTGCGATAGCTCAGAGCTTGTATTTGAAGAAAAGGTATTCGGCGGTGCTGTACCCAAAAACTTCTTCCCTGCAGTTGAAAAGGGTCTTCGTGATTCAACTCTCAAGGGTGTACTTGCAGGCTATCCTATGGTAGGCATAAAGGCTACCTTGGTGGACGGCTCGTATCATCCTGTTGACTCATCTGAAATGGCATTTAAAATGGCGGCATCTATTGCCTTCCGCGAGGGCATCACAAAGGCAAGCCCTGTATTGCTTGAACCTATAAGCACACTTAAGGTTTTAGTACCCGATGATATGCTCGGTGACGTTATTGGTGATATAAACAAACGTCGAGGCAGAATTATAGGTATGAATCCGATGGAAAACAAGATGCAGGAAATTGTAGGTGAAGTCCCTACAGCAGAAATGTCTGATTTTTCTACCGCTATGCGTTCGCTCACACAGGGAACTGCAACCTTTAGCTTAGAATTCGCAAGATACGAAACAGTACCCGCAAATATAGCGCAAAAGGTTATAGACGAGGCAAATGCAGAATAATTTTAAAAAGACGGGAAATTTTCCCGTCTTTTTGCTTGCAATAATTTTAATATATGTTACAATGTTATGGGTGATATAATATGAAAAAGATTAAAAACTTTATCGCTTATCTTTTTATAGTTTTAGCGGCTGTATTGCTTGCTTTTAATTATCAGCTTTTTATTGTAGAAAACGATTTTGCACCTGCGGGCATTAATGGTGTCGCCACAATGATACAGTATAAAACAGGCTTTAGTATTGGTTATATGGCATTGCTTATAAATGTTCCGCTTTGTATTCTTGCCTACTTTTTTGTAAATCGTGACTTTGCAATAAAATCGTTATTGTTTTGTCTGGTGTATTCATTTGTTTATTTATATATACAAAAGATAGGTTTTACAAGCTTTCAGTATGATGCAGGTGGGCATGATACTATATATCCCGTTATAATCAGTGGAGCAATAAGCGGCTTGGTTTACGGTGTTTGTGCGCGACATAATGCTTCTACGGGCGGAACGGATATTGTGTCAAAATACATAAGCATTAAAAATCCATATCTTAACTTCTTTTGGGTAATGCTTACCATAAACGCAATAGTAGCGGTTGTTTCGTTTTTTGTATATGCCAAGCCTGATTCAAGCGGTGCTATGAGCTATGATTACAAGCCCGTTTGCCTTTGCATAATCTACTGCTTTATTTCTACGTTTTTAGGTAATGTAATAATTCAGGGTTCAAAGCAGGCATATAAATTTACCGTTATCACCACCCACGCGGACAAAATATGTGAAGAGGTACTGCATACCTTGCGACACGGCGCGACTAAGATATCTGCAGTGGGCGCATATAAAAACCAAGAAAAAGATGTACTGATATGCGTTGTAAACAAGCACCAGATTGTAGATTTTCAGAATATTCTTAAAAAATATGACAACACATTTTCATTTGTTGAAAATGTCGGCAACACCTTCGGTAATTTTGCAAAGATAAAATAAAACACCTAAGATTTAAAACCCGCACAATTTAAAAAAATTGTGCGGGTTTGTTATATTCTTACTATCGACGGAAGTATTCCATTATCACGTATATCAATCACCGCATAACTGTTGCCACCATCGCGAGATCGGGCGCAAGACCCTGGGTTCACAACATACAAGCCGTCTTCATATTTTATATTGGGTATGTGAGTGTGTCCGTAAAGTGCAATTTGGCAATCGGACTGTTTTGCGGCTTGGCGTAGCGCCCCAACGCCACCTTTTACACCAAGGGTATGTCCGTGCGTTATAAAAATTTTAACCCCACCAATATCTGCCACGGTGCTGTAAGGATATTGTGAAAAACGGTCGCAGTTGCCGCTTACAATAAAAAAGCGTTTATCGGTGTATTCGTATGTGAAATCTTCAATATCAGACGTAATATCTCCTAAAAAGATTATAATCTCGGCCTGTTTTTCGCGGCGTATTATCCTATCAACAATACTGCCGTGGCCATGGGAATCTGATATTACTGCTATTCGCATAAACACACCCGCTCTTAACATAAATATACATATATAATACTTTATTTTCGGGGGAAAAGCAAATGAATAATAATTTTGACAAAATAGATAAAAAAACAATTGATGCAGCGCGCCGTGGCGACACAGATGCGGTTATGCAGGGTTTAAGTGATAATGACCGCAAAAAAGTGCAAGAGGTTCTGGCAGATAAGGATAGGCTGAAACAGATTTTAAGCTCCGATGCGGCACAACAGCTTATGAAAATTTTAGGCGGAAAACAAAATGGATGATATAAGTGAAAAATTAGCCGAGATACTTAATGATCCTGACAGCCTTAACCGCGTACGTGAAATGGCAGAGGGACTTTTAGGCGGACAAAAAACAGAAAATAAAAATGCGCCGCCCGATATAAGCTCGGCTTTAGAGGGTGGTGGTTTTGATGCGGCTCAGATTGCAAAAATAATGTCAGTTATGTCACGACTTAAAGGTGGCGGCAACGACAACCGTTCCAATTTGCTGTTAGCGCTTAAACCGCATCTTAGCGCGCCTCGTCGGGAAAAGGTCGACACGGCAATAAAACTGTTAAAACTTATCGATCTGTTACCCTTTTTAAAAGACAGTGGATTATTTGAATTTTAGGCGGTGCATAAATATTGAGTGATATGCATAATTTTTTGAACGACAAGCAACACGCTATAGAGCGGATGCTTGATATGAATAAACGCGCTACAAAGTCACAGTCATTTTCGCCTGACAAAACCGCGCAAGAACCCAGTAAACCATTAAGAAAATTATTTTCGAATTCAGGAGTGTCAATGTCCACCGACGGTATGCTCATTATCGGTTTAATATTAATTTTATCAGAAGATTGCCAAGATATGTGGCTTTTTTTAGCGCTTATTTATATATTAATGGGATAAGGGTAAATCAACAAAAAAATCAAGTTACAAAATGGTTACAATTTTAATGGAAATTTTTGCATTTTTTTACATTATGTAAACCGCGACAACCTAAAAAGTTTTTCACATTATCCACCGAGAAATCCACCGTTTCAAATATTAAATAGCGGTTTAATGCCAATTTTCGACACTGATTCGGTGGAAAACTCGGTTAAAAAGTGGAATTAGTTAATATGCAAACATAAAGTGAATAAAATATTTATGTAAAAC
>JAZSBS010000112.1:0-5692 GCA_045602525.1 Acutalibacteraceae bacterium | reverse complement strand
TAGATAAGTTTAACACACTACATATACACCTATCACATTAGACTATACTTTTTTATATTTAACCCTAAATCGATTAACAATTATACTTTTAATATCCATTTTGTATAATTCATATTTAGGTTTTAAGACTTGTTTTTTCTACAAACGATGTGTATTAATTGGTTTCCCTCTCGAATTTATAAAAAAAAGCACAAACTCCGTTAAAATGAGTTGTGCTTTTTATTTTGCAAGCGGATGAAATTTTGCATACGACTGTACATATTTACTTTTAATAAGCTGAGCGTAGATTTGCGTTGATGATATATCAGCGTGACCGAGCATGTCCTTTATATCCTTAAGTTGTGCCCCATTTTCAAGTAAATGCGCGGCAAAAGAATGGCGTAGCGTATGTGGCGTAATATCCTTTTTAATCCCAGCTTTGTCGGCGTAATGCTTAATTATTTTCCAAAAGCCCTGACGTGACATAGGTTGTCCGTTCATATTTGTGAACAGACGCTCTTCTACAGAGTTTTGAACAAGAGCAGGTCGTGCCACAGTGCAATACTCGGTCAGGTGTTTATTTGCCGCAGGATAAACCGGAACAATGCGCTCATGCTTGCTATTATGCGTATGTATAATACCAATCTGCAGGTTTATATCATTTATAGTAAGCTCAATAAGTTCTGATACCTTTATACCTGTCGCATAAAGCAGTTCAAGCATCGCCTTGTCGCGAATACTCTTGTAATCATTACCGTCAGGCTGTGAAAGCAGTAACATAATTTCTTTAGAATCAAGCACATCAGGTATCTTACGTGCGGTTTTGGGACCTTTTATATCTTTGGTAGGATCTGTTGTGATTGTACCATTATCAAGCAAAAAATTAAAATATGAATGAAGCGATGCTACAATTCTTGTTTTAGTGGCATCAGATTTACCAATAAAGGTTAAATATTCTATGTATTTAATTATATAATTTTCTTTGACCTTTTCAATGCTTTTAGCACCGTTTTGTGAGCAGTAGAGTAAAAATTGATTAACATCGCGCAAGTACGCGTCTAACGTGTTTTTAGAGCATTTTTTTGTTGTTTCAAGATAGTTTTTAAAAAGTTCTAAGCATCCATTACCCATAACTACTCACCTCCTGTGTTAAAAGTTAAAAAATTTAAGGAAAAATTGATTTAATACAATATCAATAATTGTACATGCAAGCGATACAACAACAAAAATTAAATACTTACCGCAGTAGTTTTTAAAACTTATATAAAGGCTTGCCGGCTTGCTACGCGGTAATGTCAGTCTTGCAACATTTAGCGAAAAATCAATTGCATATCTTGCTGCAAAAAAACTACAAATTGTAAAAATTATCGCAGTTGGAATAAGAATTATCGCATTAAAAGCAACACCGCTAAGCCCATAAGACTGATACAAATATGATGATACTGCACCAAATAAGATCCCCTGCCATACAGTTATAAATGGTGTAACAGCGACACCAAGCATAGAACTGCCTGACAAAAAATATATAATTAAAACTATCAGATATCGTAAAAAGCAAACTAAAAACTTTTTAAAAAATAGATTACTACTATGTGAAGTTATATAGCCTTCGAATAAAGTTTTTGTTGTTTGTGACAGCCAACCGTTTTTTTGAAAAAAGACAGATCCAATTGCTATCCCTGCTATAAACACCGCACACAAAATAATAAAAATTTTGTTTAGGGTTACATAATCCAGTACCTTAAATTGCTTTAGGTTTACAATAATTCCTTTTCTCATAACAACATCTCCTTTAAGACATTATATGAGAAATCAGGACAAGATATGTAACACTATATTTTGTTGCTGACGATTTTCCAACAGCAATATATAGTAAAATTTATTATTTTATGTAAACTTTCAAAAATAAACAAACATAAAATAATACGGCATAAAATAAACCGTATATCAGTTATACAATAAAAACAATTTTATGTCAACTACAATTTTGTAACCTTTTAAAGTTTTATGTAAACTTATTATGTTAACCACACAAAATGTATTGTTAACACAATTATGTAAACCACAATTTATTGTAAAATACCCCTTTAAAAAATTATTTTTTATGGTATAATATTTTTAAGAATTTTATTGAGGTGTTTTACATATGAAAAAAACAGTAATAATTACAGGCGCATCAAAAGGTATAGGAGCCGCCACAGCCATTTTATTTGCAAGAAAGGGTTATAATGTTGTAATTGGTTATAACGATTCTTATCAGCTTGCAAAAATGCTTTCCTCTTCCCTTTCCTCTCAGGGCTACAGTGTAATGCCGTTTAAGGTTAACGTAACAAATAAATTAGAAACCGATTTACTTATAAAAGAAACTGTTTACAAGTTCGGTTCGGTTGATGTGCTTATCAATAATGCCGGTGTAGCACACAGCGGTCTTATTACCGATACTGACGAGTTTGATTCCGACCGCATATTCGATATTAATTTAAAAGGCGTATACAATTGTTGTAAATCAGCCACACCCACAATGGTTAATCAGAAATCGGGCAAAATTATCAATATATCATCTATGTGGGGTCAGGTTGGTGCTTCGTGCGAGGTGGCATACTCTGCCGCAAAAGCAGGTGTAATCGGTCTTACAAAAGCGCTCGCCAAAGAGCTTGCCCCCAGTGGTATTACTGTTAATTCAATCGCACCAGGTCTCATTGAAACATCAATGAACTCAAATATCAGCATAGAAGATCTTGATGCTTTTGTAGAAGATATCCCTCTTGGCCGTATGGGTAATGCCGATGAAATCGCTGCTACAGCCCTATTCCTTGCATCAGAAGGTGCAGACTATATCACAGGTCAGGTAATCGGTGTAAATGGCGGTTATGTGATGTAAAACAATTTGAAGGGGTTTATTTATATGAAACTGGTTTTTAAACAAAAAATGTTTTCTTGGTTTGATAGCTATGATATTTTTGATGGATATGATAACAGTGTAGTATATACCGTTAAGGGTCAACTATCATGGGGTCATTGTTTTAAAATATTCGATAAAACAGGCACTGAAATAGGTATGGTAAAACAAAAGCTACTCACCTGGCTACCTAAGTTTGAAATGTATTACGGTGACCGATATGTTGGATGTATCAGTCGTGAATTTTCATTTTTTAAACCAAGATATAATATTGATTACAACGGCTGGCACGTTGAGGGGGATTTTTTTGAGTGGGATTATCAAATTATTAACTCAAACGGCGCCGAGGTTGCCACAGTTTCAAAAGAACTGTTAAACTGGACCGATACATACACAATTAACATTTATGACCCCAAAGATGCACTAAATGCGTTGATGTTGGTTCTTGCAATTGATGCAGAAAAGTGTTCGAGAAATAATAATTAATATACTATAATATTCTTAAAAGGAAAATTTCATATAAAATTAAAGACAGGGTTTTTGCCCTGTCTTTTCTATTCTGCTATTTCCGCAATGGTTACGCCGTTTTCACCTTCGCCGAAAAGTCCAACACGAAACGTTTTGATATTGCGGTGGTGGCGCAAGTGCGATTGTACGTTCTTACGGAGCGTTCCCGTGCCTTTACCGTGTATTATTGTTATTGTACCTATTCCTGCTAAAACCGCCTCGTCAATGTATTTATCAAGTTCTAAGAGCGCTTCATCTGTAGCAAGCCCACGTATATCAATTTCGCCCGATACGCTGCGTTCTGCACGTGACGTAATTCCCGATACTTTTCGCGTCTTGGGTGCTTCAGTAGATGGTGCATTCGATTTTTTAAGTTTGCACTCGTCAAACGCTATCCACATTTTCATAGAACCCGACATAACATAAAGTTGTTTCTTATTTTCTTCGACCTTAACAACGGTGGCGTCACGGTTAAAACTTTTAAGAATGACAATTTCACCAACATTTGGCGCTTTTTTAAGACCTTCGCCTGTGCTGTTATCGACAACGGGATTTGCCTCGTCTTCCATTTGAGTTAATGAACTCTTATAATCGCGACGCGCTTTATCAACGTTTTGTGTAGCATTTTGAGCGTTGAGCTGCTTTTTCATTTCTTCAAGCTCGTTAAGCAATTGACCTGATTTGTATCGTGTGCTCTCAATAATGTTTGCCGCCTTTTCACGCGCTTGTTCCATAAGCTTTTCTTGCTTTAACTTGAACTCGTGTTCGGCTTGTTCACTGCGCTTTTTAACTTCATTTATTTGAGCACGCATTTTAGACATTTCACGGCGATCACGCTCGGCATCTTGGCGTGCTTTTTCAAGGCTTGCCACAACGT
Source organism: Acutalibacteraceae bacterium (assembly GCA_045602525.1). Lineage (GTDB taxonomy): Bacteria > Bacillota > Clostridia > Oscillospirales > Acutalibacteraceae > UBA737. The sequence goes on along the minus strand of JAZSBS010000112.1, from coordinate 1,430 downwards.
TTTCAAATCTAAGGTCATCCTCGGTTAATTGTGCATTTGCAAGATCAATTATATTATCACTAAGTCCCAATCTTTTTGATATAGCAAAGGCATTAGAACGACCAGGTTGACCAACAATGAGGTTATATGTTGGTTTAAGCGTTGAAACGTCAAATTCACAACTTGCATTCTCTACCCTATCGGTGTCCAAAGCGTATGCCTTAAGCTCGGGATAATGCGTTGTAGTAACGGTTTTAACGCCCTTATCAGCGAGTGTTATAAGTATTGCTTTTGCAAGTGCGGCACCCTCGACTGGGTCGGTACCTGCGCAAAGCTCATCAAAAAGCACAAGTGAATTATTATCGCAATCATCAAGTATAGAAATAATATTTATCATATGTGACGAAAAAGTGGAAAGCGATTGCTCTATACTTTGTTCGTCACCAATATCGGCATAAATTTTGTTAAATACAGCAATTTCACTATTGTCGTCGCACGGAATCATAAGTCCACACATTGCCATAAGGCACATAAGACCCGATGTTTTAAGTGCTACGGTTTTACCGCCCGTATTTGGACCTGTTATAACAAGGGTATCATAGTCACCGCCCAACGTTACCGTAATTGGTACCACAGCCTTTTGGTTTATAAGTGGATGTCTGGCACGCTTAAGGTAAATAAAGCCCTTATCATTGATTTTAGGCACAATAGCACCCATTATATATGCAAGCTTAGCCTTGGCAAAAATTAAATCAAGTTCGATAAGCGCGTTATACGACTGCTTAATACTATCGGCAAAGTCAGAACAAAGGGCTGAAAGTTCTGCTAATATGCGATTAATTTCATCCTGCTCTTTAGATTTTAGTACACGAATCTCGTTATTGGTTTCTACAACCGACATAGGCTCTATAAAAAGTGTCGAACCGCTTGACGAGGTGTCGTGTATAATGCCCGATATTTCCCCCTTATGCTCGGCTTTAAGCGGCACTACAAATCTACCGTCACGCTGAGTAATGATTGCATCTTGCAGATATTTTGAAAGCTGACCGCGAACTATTTTATCAAGATTTTCTCGGATTTTTGCACCTTTTGACGTAATCTTGCGGCGAATATCAGCAAGTGTACTCGAAGCTGTATCGGCTATTTCATCCTCACTCTTTATGCAAAAAGTGATTTTTTCTTCTAAAAATCTGTTTGAAAACAAAGCATTGAAAAGATAATCAATAGCAGTTTCTTTTTCGGCTGATGAATTATTACGCCAAACGCGTACTGTACGTATTACACGCAAAACATTTGCAATTTTTAGTAATTCGCCCGGTGTAAGCGTAGCACCAAGTGCCGCGCGCGATAGTTGTGATATAATATTACTGGTACCGCCAAATGATGGTGACGTGTATTTAGAAATAAGAACGTAAGCCGCTTCTGTTTCAGCCAAATTACGCCTTACAATA
>JAZSBS010000111.1:0-3980 GCA_045602525.1 Acutalibacteraceae bacterium | reverse complement strand
GCGCTTACCCCATTCGTCAACATTTTCGACCGTACCGTTTTTTGCCATAAGGTCATTGAACTTCTCTTTGAGTGCATTCACAGCTTCATCACCGTTTGCTACTGAAAGAATAAGAGCTACCTCATACTTGTTGGTCATTTCGTTGCACCTCCTTCTGGTCTGATGGCTCCATGCATTTGCATGGGGCAAGGAGCTAAATTTGAGCAAAAACTCAATTAGCGACTAACATTATAACATAAAAATAAAAAATGTCAACTTTTTTTGTGTTTTTAATTGATTTTTACATTTACTTATAATATAATATACGCGAAAAAGCAATAAGGAGAATTTGATTTATGCTACTAGCAATTGATATTGGCAATACAAATATCACCCTTGGCGCGTATGACAATGACTTTTTGCGTTTTACCGCTCGACTTGCCACCGCGCACGGTACCACATCAGACCAGTACGCTGTTGAAATAAAAAACATTTTAGAATTACACGGTCTTAATGCTGCTCGTATTGAAGATTGTATTATATCGTCGGTTGTACCATCGGTTGGCGGTGCTGTTTGTAATGCAGTATCACTTCTTTGTGATATTGTTCCGCTTGAACTTGGACCCGGTGTTAAAACAGGTCTAAACATCAAAATCGATAATCCTGCCCAGCTTGGCGCAGACTTGGTTGCAGGTGCCGTTGGTGCTATCAGTGAATACACACTACCCTGCGTTGTTATCGATATGGGCACCGCATCTACAATAAGCGTCATTGACCATAGTGGTGCTTACCTTGGTGGTGTTATATCTGCAGGTGTTCGTCTTACACTTAAAGCACTGACAGAAAACACCGCACAACTGCCTTCGATTGATATTAATGCACCTAAATCAGTTATTGGTTCAAACACTGTTGACTGTATGAAATCAGGTCTTATATACGGTACAGCCGCTATGCTTGACGGTCTGCTTGACAGAATTTCAGACGAACTTGGTGAGGTGCCCACAATTGTTGCAACCGGCGGACTTTCAAAGGATATAATTATTCATTGTAAAAACGACATAATCTATAACGCAAATCTTTTACTTGACGGTTTGCGTGAAATATATGAAAAGAACAGATAATCAGAGGTGCTATTTATGTTAAAACAAGATCTTAAAAAACGAATTCTTCCTAAACTTTTATCGCGTGAAGAAATGATAGAAATTATGCAGCGTGAAGAATACGGATATCTGCCCAAAAACAATTTTGAATGGTCGGTATCAAATGAAAAGATTCTTGAACGTCGTTTCGACAAAGGCAACGTTCATTTATCAAGTGTCGATTTTACACTTACTAACGGAAACGGAAGTCACACCTTCCCTGTTTATCGACTGCTTCATCAGGATGGTAAAAAGCACCCGGTTATTATTTGTATAAACATTGATAAGCACGTTCCCGACAAGTATTTTCCAATCGAAGAAATTGCCGAGCAAGAATTTGATGTTATTACATATTGCTATACTGATATAACCAGCGACAACGGTGATTTTACAACAGGTATTGCTCCTCTCGTTTTTCCAAACGGCAGGCAAAAAGACACCGACTGCGGTAAAATAGGTCTATGGGGCTTTGCAAATATGCGTGTGCTTGATTATGCACTTACTCTACCAAATACCGATGAAAAAAATATTGCTATTGTTGGTCACTCCAGACTTGGAAAGACCGCACTATTTACGGGTATGATGGATGAGCGTTTCAGTTTTGTACTGTCTAATAATGCAGGATGCGGCGGTGATGCTATTGCGCGCGGCGGTTCGGGACTTCCCGACGCAAACGGTAATTTTGCTGTTGAAAAAGAATATCGCGGTGAAACAATTGATCGTATTACTACTGTTTTCCCCTATTGGTTCTGTGAAAACTATAAAAAATACGCCGAGCAAAACTATGGCACCAATTTTGACCAACACTTTGTTTTAGCAAGTATTGCGCCACGTAATGTGTGCGTGAATGCTGCCGAGCTTGACTACTGGGCAGACCAAAAGAGTGAACAGCTTTGCTGTCTGGCTGCTGCTGAGGCTTGGGAAAAGATGGGTCTTGATGGTATAGAAGAATGTGATCACTATCTTACAGGCGGCGAAAAATTACTAAATGGTAATGTTGGTTTCTTTATGGCACCTACAATGCATTTCTTGTCACGTCACGCGTGGAACAATTATATGGAGTTTATGCGCAGACACTTAAATAAATAATTTTGAGGTGATATTATGTTAATGCAAGATTTAAAAGCTCGAAGTCTTCCGTCACTTCTCCCTCGTGAAGAAATGATTGAAATATTACAACGTGAAGAGTATGGTTATTTACCTGAAAACAATTTTGAATATTCAATTTCAAACTATAAGCGCAAAGATGGACGTTTAGCTAAAGGTAACGTTATATATTCTACTGTCGATTTTACTCTTACAAACAAAAACGGCAGTCACACCTTCCCTATTCATCAATTTTTACATAACGACGGCAAAAAACATCCTACAATATTACACATTGCAGGCAGATACCCCGGCAACTTTGTCCCCGAAGAAGAAATTGTTGAGAACGGTTACAATTTAATCATATTCATATATACCGATATAACAAGTGATGACGGAGATTTTACTACAGGCATTGCACCACTCGTATTTCCAAACGGTAGACAAAAAGATACCGACTGTGGCAAAATAGGGCTTTGGGCATTTGGTAATATGCGTGTGCTTGATTACATACTCACATTAGATGGCGTTGATGAAAAAAACATCGCCATTGTAGGCCAGTCACGACTTGGTAAAACTGCTTTGGTTACAGGTATGTTAGATGAAAGATTTACTTTTTCGTTATCAAACAATGCAGGTTGTGCAGGCGATTCACTTGCGCGCGGCGGCACAGGTATTCCTGATGAGAACGGCAATTTTGCTGTCGAAAAAGAATTCCGTGGTGAAACGATTGAACGTATAACTTCTGTTTTCCCCTATTGGTTCTGCGAAAACTATAAAAAATATGCCGAGCAAAATTATGGTACTGATTTTGACCAACATTATCTTTTGGCAACCATTGCGCCGCGTAACGTATGTGTTACATCGGCAGAGCTTGACTATTGGGCTGACCAAAAAGGTGAACAACTTTGCTGTCTTGCTGCAAGTGAAGCTTGGGAAAATTTAGGTCTTGTTGGTATGCAAGAATGCGACCACTATCTTAACCCTGGTGAAAAGCTTCTACAAGGTAACGTAGGTTACAGTATGACACCTACAACACACTTTTTATCTCGTCACGCATGGATTAACTATATGGAATTTATGCGTATTCATAGACATAGCTGATTTCATCAGTAAATATAATATGTCAAAATTTTATGAACTGTATCCTTAAAAGGAACAGTATCGGAGGTAATTTTATGACAAACACAAACAACAGACAACAAACTCAGAAACTAGTTCTAGGTGCAATTATGACTGCTCTTGTTATAATTTTGCAATTAGTCGGTAGTTTCACAACCTTTTTTGGACCATTTTCAACCGCGGTAGCACTCATTCCAATTGTATTGGGTGCTGCCATGTGTGGAACAGCTGTCGGTGCATGGCTTGGTTTTGTATTTGGAATGGTTGTAATACTCTCGGGCGGTGCAGCGTTATTTTTTGCATTTGATGTTCCCGGTACTATAATTACAGTCTTATTTAAAGGTACACTATGCGGTATTGCAGCAGGTTTAATATACAAACTCCTTGCTAAATTTAACAAGTATCTTGCAGCATTAATTGCAGCAATTATATGTCCTTTAGTTAATACCGGTGTATTCTTATTAGGCTGTTACATTTTCTTTATGGATAGTGCGACCGAGATTGCAACAACATTGGGTTTAACTGTTTCGGGAATGGCTGTATTTTGGGCGTTGGCAATGGGTAATTTTGCAATAGAAATTATTTCAAATGCTGTTTTATCCCCAGTTATTGTACGCATTTTAAACTTTAATAAAAACAAATAAATTATTTATC
>JAZSBS010000110.1:0-2755 GCA_045602525.1 Acutalibacteraceae bacterium | reverse complement strand
TAAACTCCCTCATATTCTTACGACAGATTTTACGACAAATGGAATAAAGTTATGCTGTTTTATGACAGGTTAAGTTTGGCAATGAAAACACATTGGATTAATAAAGCCAGGAAAAGGCAGGATAAATAAGGTTATAAAATCTATCCCGCTTAATCCCCACAATGAAACCGTTAGATTAATGATTTATATCTTATAAAAACAACGCTGTGCTAATTTGCACAGCGTTGTTTTTATAAACATAGGTTTATTCCACAATAGAAAATCTTACACCCTTAATTCTATTAATTTGAATTTTTGTATCTTTTACCGATTTGGGATTTGACACTGTTACGTAAACAGCAATTGTATTTGGCACATTGCTTTTAGGTTTTACCGCTTCAATAAGTGCATCCGGATCAATATCTGTTTGAATGGTATCAATAATATCATCTATGTTTTCGCTTAAATCCACCTCTAAATATATATGCGCAGTCTTTTTTCGTTTTTGCTCAAGTCTACTTAAGAAAGCCGCGGTGAAAACACAGGCTATGGTTGCGATAATTGCGCCACCGTAAAAACCGAAGCCAAGGGCAATACCAATGGTCGCCGTTGCCCACATACCCGCAGCAGTTGTAAGACCGGTGATAACATTACCGTTTTTAAGAATAATCATACCCGCACCCAAAAAGCCTATGCCGGATATAACCTGTGCTGCAAGACGTAATACATCACCATTGATACTCAAAGTATTGTATACATAAAAACCCGTAAGTGCGGTCATTGCCGAACCAATACATACAAGTATATGTGTTCTAAGACCTGCCGCGCTACCGTGTTTACCACGCTCGTTACCGATAATACCGCCCGCAAGAATTGAGAGTAACAACCGTAGTGTAATTGTTACATAATTAAAGTCGCGCAAATAATCAATTATATCTAACATAAATTATACCTCATCGTATTTTTCTATAAAGCTGTGCTTATCTCCGCTGTCGTTATTGCGCCAACCCGGAATTGTTGCCATATTAACATTATGCAGACTGCGGAATATATTATCATCAGCATCGGGGTTTGTCTTGCGCAAGGTTTTTACAAGTTCTTTCATTTCTTGCCTTTTGGACAACATCTCATCTTCGGCGCTGTCTAAGGTAAATTTGCAAGCGCAACGCAAAAAATGCAAATCATTGTAATTTGCCCACGCTATAATGTCGCGTTCCTTAACCTTATACAATGGGCGAATTAATTCCATTCCATCGAAATTGGTACTATGTAGTTTTGGAAGCATTGTCTTAATTTCCGATGAATAAAGCATACTCATAAGTAATGTTTCGATAACATCGTCTAAGTGATGACCTAAAGCGATTTTATTACAACCGAGTGATTGCGCTTTGGCATACAGAGCACCACGCCTCATACGCGCGCACAGATAACAGGGCGAGCCACCCGCAGAATATGCAACGTCAAAAATATCACTTTTGAAAATTTTAGCATCAATACCTAACAATTTTAAATTTTTTTCTATTAATTCACGATTGGGTTTTGCGTAACCAGGATCCATAACAATGTACTTCAGAGTAAAAGGCACCTCGCTGTGTCGTTGCAATAATTCCATACATTTTGCTAAAATCATAGAGTCCTTACCGCCAGAAATACAAACGGCAATACAGTCATTTTCCTTGATAAGCTTATATTCCTGTACAGCACCTACAAAGCCATTCCATATTGTTTTGCGATATTTTTTTATAATACTGCGTTCTATTTCCTGATGTTTTTCAAGTTTTCGAGCCAAATTATCACCCAATAAAACAAAGTCGTTACCCTTATTATACAGGTAACGACTTTTAATTTCAACAAATTTTATAATTATGCTTTATTTTTTGTTGCGAGTTTGATAACAAACAATGTTGCAACAGTTACAACCACAAATATCGGTAATACAATTAACCAGTTATTTATAAAGCCAGCCATTATATATGCTACAAAAGATATTCCCGCTAGGGTAAGCGAATACGGTAACTGTGTGGATACGTGGTTAATATGGTTGCACTGTGCACCTGCCGATGACATAATTGTTGTATCGGAAATTGGTGAACAATGGTCGCCGCAAACAGAACCTGCAAGGCAAGCAGACATACCGATTGTACCAAGCGCACTGCCAACAGGAAATATTGCGAGAACGATAGGGATAAGAATACCAAAAGTACCCCAAGATGTACCGGTTGCAAAAGAAATGACGCAAGCTACCAGGAATATAATTGCGGGTAAGAAGTTGTGTAATGAACCTGCGTTTGCAAGAGCACTCTCAACAAAAGCATCAGATTCGAGCAAGCCTGTCATATTCTTAAGTGAAGTTGCCATTGTTAATATAAGGATTGCAGGAACCATCGCATTAAATCCCTTTGGTATGCAAGCCATTGCTTGCTTAAAAGTTACAAGTCTTCTTGCAATAAAGTAAATCGTAACAACAATCAGTGCGATAAGACCGCCCCAAGGAAGCGCTACAGTAGCATCGGTATTACCAAAAGCATCGGCAAAACTAAGACCACCTGACTGACCAACGTAGTAAAGCGCATACACACAAATACCGATAAGCAAAAGAATTGGAAGAATAAGGTCAACAACCTTAGCGCGTGACTTATCAAGCACTTCTTCCTCGTCATATTCTACTTCATCCTCATCCTTAACTTCACCGCCAAAAGTGAAGAGATCACCCTTTAAAGCGTTATTTTCGTGCAAACGCATTGGGCCGTAATCAAACTTCATAAGCGTGATTGCG
>JAZSBS010000109.1:0-12946 GCA_045602525.1 Acutalibacteraceae bacterium | reverse complement strand
TCAATCTGGAAAGGTGGATGCACATCCCAAAGGTTTGGATAAGTGCGCTCCCTCAAAAGATTTTGTAGCAACAGATATGCATGATTTCCGTCACCAACACGTGCCCAAGCATTAAGTCTGTGAGCCAATGCCCAACCCGTTGATTTATCGCCGCGCATTGTAAGTGTCAGTCGCGCTGCGTCAAGCCAGGCAGGTGTGCTATGCGTTACGGTACTACCGGGAGTCAGCGCCACAAGCTGTGAAATGTGGCGGTGTTGCGCCTCGCCTATCTCACCGTAAAAATGCTCCTCATCATATTCCTTTATCTGTCCACTATAACCTATCTGAACAGGACCATAACCGCCCAGCTGTGCCTTTTCTGTTTCGGTTGTTGTATCGCCGACACCTAAAAGCTCTGCACATTTTAAATCATCAATAGCATTTTCGTAAATAAACTGCTGATCAAAAGCACAGCCTACTGTGTGATAATACTGTTGATGTTTGTGCGCGGTTACCCAGTCACCCGAGAGTATCTGCTCTGGTGACGATGAAAAGCTGCACAGATATCTACCGTCATAGTCTCTAACGCTCTTGGTCAGGAATTTTGACATACCGTGAATTGCAGGATATGAATATTCTTTAAGTATGCTTTTATCACGCGTAAAGTCGTAGTAATCCCAAAACATTTTAGAAGTCATACCACCGGTACCGGGCCCCGAGTGGGTATTTTCGCTCATGCCCTCTACCTGATACATCCAAGCGCCTGTACCAATTATCCAGCCACACTCTCCGTCGCCATCAACATAATTTTCAGGGTTGGTTTTTCTAATCCAGTTTGACGCACTAACACTTGCTTGCTTTACATAGTTTTTCCAATAATCTGCATAGGCTTCAAATGTCTCTGCAAGATTAGTATTAAACGCAGGCCAGTAATTCATTTGCACGTTTATATTATGCCAGAAGCCACAGCTCCAAGGTGATTTGTCGTGAACCGTCCATACACCCTGAAGCGATGCAGGCGGCGTGCCTTTTCTTGATGATGATACAAGTAAATGTCTGCCATAAGCGTAATATAATTCTTCTAAATAAGGTTCTGCATTACCATTTTGATATGATGTAAGCAATTCTTCGGTGCTTCTGCCGTCGTCGGTACCGCCAAGATCTAATTTTACCCTGTCAATAAGTTCACAGTAATCGGCTATGTGGCGGTCATATAATCTGTCCCAACCAAGCAATACAGCATTGTTAAGACAATCGACAACAGCTTTGTGCGGGTCATCTCCCAGCGCCTTAAAGCAACCGTTCTCAAACACCTCTGGACAAAGCTTGTATGATGTATCCAACGTATAGAAAAGGATAGCCTCTGTCGCATTTTCAACCTTAAGGCTGTTGCCCTTTTGTTTTATATTTCCATCTGTAACAATCGCAAGTCTTGCTTCGTAAATAAGCTCACGCGAAGGCAAAGTACCACGCATAACCAAAACATTTTCTTGAACGGTTATTTCACCTGTTCTTCCACCATCATCAAGTGCGCGATCATTAAGATAAGGTATGTATAACTCCGTATTAAAACCAACCTTGCCATCTAACGCAGTAATTTTATATGCAAAAACCTTGTCGGGATAACTTGTAAATGCTTCGCGCAAAATTTTTACACCGTCCGCTTTATATGTTGAATATGCAACACCTGTATCAAGACATAGACCGCGTTCATAGCCACCAATTTCTTGGTGGTCAAAATTTATAAACACTTCGCCAAAATTTGTAACGCCGCCCTTATCATATGGGTTACAAAATGTATTGGTGGTAAATTGTATTCGTTCGGTATTTATACCGCCAAAAACACTCGCGCCAAAATATCCATTACCTATAGGAAGTGAGTATTTTTCCCAACCCTCGTTTGTACTTTCTGAGGGAGAAAAATAACGCATTGTCAAATTCTTTTTCATAATGATTTCTCCTCTAATTATTCTTATTTTATTATACTTGCGATATCTTTTAAATGCAATAAAAAAAGATGCTTTTTTATAAAAGCATCTTCTAAATTAGTTTAATTAAATTTTCAATTACTTTGAATAAACTTTCTTTACTCCAAAGCCAAATGCTACGATAGCAAGCATAACAACTGCAATGTAAGCAACTGTCATATCACTAGTCTGAGGAGCAGAATCAGAGCCATCTGCGCCGCTTGCAACGTTAGGATCGGTCTTTACGTTGTCGTAGTTACCGCAAACAATAACAGTTGTGTTAAGCTTGATTGTCATCTCGCTTGATGTAAGGCTACCCTTTACAATTTCATAATCGGTACCCTGAACTGCATCAACAGTTTTTGTAGTAGCGGCAAGATTTTTAACAGCGCTTAATGTGATAATGCCTGAATTCACAGGAGCAGAAACACCCTCTACAGAAGCTTCTACCTTATAAACACTCCAGCTGTTAAATGTACCATACTTGGAATTAGCTTTAACGGTAAGGGTTGTGCCCTTGTCGAGTGTGTATTCGGTATCTACCTTACCTGAGGGATCAACAACGTCTGCTTTTCTTACAGTAATTGTAATCTTTTCGGTAGCTGTTGGGCTGTCTGCCGCAAATGCTGTTACAGAAAAACAGCAAACCATAACAATACTAAGTACTAATGCAATTATCTTTTTCATTTTTACAAACCTCCGTAAAATATGCAAATTACAACTATACAAATGATATTATAAACTATATTTTTTTAAAAGTAAAGTGTTTTTTGAAAAATTTTTATTTTTCTTGATACTAAACACTTTTTGTGGTAAACTTTATTGGATATATTATGTAAGGAGTAATACTGTGGATTTAAAGCAAGAAATAAACAGACGACGAACATTTGCCATCATATCTCACCCTGATGCAGGTAAAACAACCCTAACCGAGAAGCTGTTGCTTTACGGAGGCGCAATACAAACAGCAGGTTCCGTAAAGGGAAAAGCCACCGCCAAGCACGCTGTATCCGACTGGATGGAGCTTGAAAAGCAGCGTGGTATTTCTATAACCTCATCAGTAATGCAGTTTGAATATGACGGATATTGCATCAACATCCTTGATACACCGGGGCATCAGGATTTTTCCGAGGACACCTACCGTACACTTATGGCTGCAGACAGCGTGGTTATGGTAATTGACGCGGCAAAAGGTATCGAGCCGCAAACCCGAAAGCTTTTTAAGGTAACAGCAATGCGTCATATACCGATATTTACATTTATTAACAAGCTTGACCGCGAGGCACGTGATCCATTTGAACTGCTTGACCAATTAGAAAAAGAATTTGGTATAGGCACCTACCCTGTCAACTGGCCGATAGGCTGTGGTGCCGACTTTAAAGGCGTGTTTGACCGCGACCGTCGACAGATTATGACCTTTAACGAATTTCATCGCGGTCAGGACAGATTGCAGTCAATCGAATGCGACATCACTGATACCGAAAAGCTTGACGGGCTTATTGGTGAATACTCTCGAAAAGATCTTGTTGACCAGATTGAACTCTTGGATGGCGCAAGCTTTGACTTTGATATTGATAAGGTGCGTTGTGGTGAGCTTACCCCTGTTTTCTTTGGATCGGCACTTACCAATTTTGGCGTAGAACCATTCCTTGAAAACTTTTTAAAGATGACCACTGCACCCTTGGCGCGCACGACACGAGAGGGCGAAGTTGTACCCGAGAGTGAAAATTTTTCGGCATTTGTCTTTAAAATACAGGCAAATATGAACAAGGCGCACCGTGACCGTATGACCTTTATGCGTATATGCTCTGGCAAGTTTGAACGCGATAAGGAATATTATCATGTTCAGGGCAAAAAGAGCCTTCGTCTTTCTCAACCGCAACAACTTATGGCTGACAGCCGTCAAATTGTAAACGAAGCCTATGCCGGTGATATTATCGGCGTGTTTGACCCTGGTATCTTTTCGATAGGCGATACCGTGTGCGAGCCCAAGCATAAGGTCGAGTTTGAGGGTATTCCCACATTTGCGCCAGAGCATTTTGCCGTTATTGAGCACAAAGACAGCCTTAAACGTAAACAATTTGTAAAAGGCGTTGAACAAATAGCACAAGAGGGTGCCATACAGATTTTCCACGAGCCCAACACGGGTATGGAGCGCGTTATTGTGGGCGTTGTAGGTGTACTACAGTTTGAAGTACTTGAGCACCGACTTAAAAACGAATATAACGTTGAAGTTATCCGAAGCAATCTGCCCTATCAGTTTATACGTTGGATTGGCAACGAGGGTATTGATGTTAGCAAATTAAATCTTACCTCCGACACAAAGTGGGTACAAGATTTTAAGGGTAATAATCTACTAATTTTTACAAGCGAATGGAATATAAACTGGGCGCTTGAAAAAAATGAGGGTCTTATTCTCGAAGACTTTAGTAAAAACTAAGGAGAAACGATATGAATATCGCAGTAATAACGGGCGCTTCTTCAGGACTTGGCTTGGAATATGCCAAGTCAGTGTACGAAACCCGCGCCGACCTTGATGAAATCTGGGTAATTGCCCGCCGCGAAGACCGACTTGTCGAGCTTCAGAACGAGCTTGGCAGCACGGTAATACCTGTTGCATTTGATATCACCGACCCACAGACCGTTGAACACTATGTTAATTTATTAAAGGAAAAGAACGCCACCGTTAAACTACTAATAAACAATGCAGGCTTTGGCAAGCTTGATAATTTTGAGAACATTTCAACTCAGGAAAACGCACGCATGGTTCGCCTTAATTGCGAGGCGCTTACCGTTATGACATCGGTTACATTGCCATTTATGAATGATCGTAGCGAAATTATCAACAGTTGCTCAATAGCATCCTTCGCGCCAAATACACGTATGGCGGTGTATTCATCAACCAAAGCGTATGTTATGAGCCTGTCACGCGCATTACGACTCGAACTGAAACCACGCAAAATTAACGTATTAGCAGTTTGCCCAGGTCCTATGAGCACCGAATTTTTATCTATCGCTAATATAGAAAAAGGCACAAGCGCCACCTTTGATATGATGCCACGCGTAAATCCGCGCGTTATGGCGGTGAAATCATTAAAGGCTTCGCGCAAAGGCCGTGCGGTTTATACAAACAAATTGTTTTATAAATTTTACCGACTTCTTGCAAAAATATTACCGCATTCAATTGTTATGAAATTTTGCGGAACATAAATTTAAAAAACAAGCCACTGCTTAAGCAGTGGCTTAATTTTATACTTCAATATTAACAATGTCTAAATTTCGGTCGAATATTGTAAAGTTTGCATCATAACCTGCAGCAATTTTACCCTTTGTATCAAGACCCATAACGGCTGCGGGCGTCTGTGTCATCATTTTTACCGCATCTGCAATACTACAGCCTGCGCGGGTTGCAGTTTTAAGCAGGATGTCGCTTGTAGCTATACTACCTGCAAAGGCAGACCGGTCAAGTAGCTTTGCAACACCGTCTTCAATAACAAATGGCACAGGGCAATCGCAATATTCTTTTCCCTCTTCGCCTATACCGCCCGGACGAAGCGCGTCAGTTATCAGACAAACGCGATCTGTCCCTTTTAGCTTGATAATCATTTTAAGAAGTTCCAAAGGCAAATGACAGCCGTCTGCAATTGCCTCAACATACATATCGTCAAGCAGATATGCACTCTCAATTATGCCAAGGTGTCTAAATCCTTGATGACGTGTGATTGTGGAGGTGCAGGAATAAAGATGTGTTATAAGGTGGTTGCCGTCGTTATACGCGCGCAAAATATCGTCATACTCGGCAGATGAATGAGCCGTTGCTGCAAGTATACCCTTATCCGTTACCGCTTTAAGAAAAGCATTATCCTTATCCTTTTCGGGTGCATAATCCCAACGGGCGATTATATCGCTGTATTCTTCGAGCAGTGACTCATATTCCTCGCGGTCAATGTCACGCACAATACCTGGCGCCTGACCGCCGCACATTTCGATCGCAAAGCATGGTCCTTCAAGGTGAATACCGGGAATTTCTACAGCACAGTCGTTTTTCACCTCACGAGCGGTCTGCAATACGCGCACCATAGTGTCATAGTCGGTAGCGCTAATTGTAGGATACATAACCCTCGTGCCATGTGCTGCGTGCGCAGCACATGCCTTTTTAAAGGCTTCAGGTGTAGCGTCGATAAATTCGTATCCACCACCGCCATGGCAGTGAATTTCTATAAAACCGGATGCAATATAATTACCTTGAAGGTCAATTTTTTCACCATACACATCAGCGCTCGGTTTTAAATCGGTTATTTTGTCGCCGCCAATAACTATATCATAGCCTTCTATAATCTTGCCGTCTGATACTATTTTACCGTTAGTCAGTATTTTCATTCTACCACGATTTCTTTCTTTTCTTTGTATGAACGCTCAATTGCGTGGAGCACCTTTACCGGATATACAAGATCTTCATAACTGTCGTGCATTACGCCGTTTTTAACCATTTCTACAAATTCATCAAATTCATTAACATATGTATATGCAACATCGTCACAGAAAGTATTATAAATCTGGTTATCAGAAGTGCGAAGACCTGCCGAATATCTGTAAGCGCCGGTATAAAAACCGCAAACGTCAAATTCGCCAAAGTTAAATATAACTGTAAGTCGGTTTTTCTTTTCATCTGGGCAGTATGCTATAACAGATTTTACATTTCTGCCATAAACGGTAATGAGCATTTCAATAAGATGCTGAGTATAGAACCAAAAACCGCCATATTCGTTATCCATATTTACAGGACAGCAGATATGACCGCTTAAAACAGTCTTATTTTTTGCTATACGTGCGAGAGGCTTTAGTTCGTCAATAAATTTAAGGCAGGAGCCACCGCAAAGCAAAGCTCCATTTTCTTTGGCCGTTTTAGCCAGTTCCTTAGCAAGCTCTAAATCAGCGCAGAAAGGCTTATCAATAAAGCAAGGAATACCAGCCTTTACGTAAGGCATAGCATATTTGTAATGATTGTTACCATGACGCGCAGTAACAACTACACCGTCAACCTTACCTAAAAACTCGTCAGGAGTTTTAGCGGCATAATTGGCATAACCTGCGTCGATTATGCGTTTTATGGCATCCTCTTCTTCACTATAGATACCAACAATTTCAATATCGCTGTATTTTGGATTTTCTTTTACTAATTTACCAAAAGCATCAGCGTGAGAATTTTCTACACCAAGAATTGCAATTTTCATAAAACTTCCCCTTGTTATTATACATTCTTTGTATCCAACGGATTCTGTGCACGTATTGTATCGATTACCTTGAATTGCTTGAGCACTTGGTAAGGTGTGATTTCCATTTCCTTACCGTCTACAAAATAAGCATAAATCATATCATAGTATTTTCTAACACCAACAGTAAATACTGTACCCTCTACGTCAACGTGTTCTTCGGTCCAGTCAAGTGTTTCTGCACAATAAGCAGGTGTACCATCTTCTTTACACAAAGGTGTAAGTGTGAGCTTTTGTTCGGGAGCGGTTTTAGGATTATAGTATTTATAATCAATAGCGCTCATTGAAGCCTTGAGCGAGCCATACTGACAATGAACAACATAAACAGGTCCTGCATAAGCATTGCACTTTGAAAGGTCAACGTCAATAAGTGGCTTGCCCGGCGCGGTAAGAATAATCTTTGCATAATCTTCGGCATCACCAAAGGTGTTAACACGGTCAAGCTTTGAGAAAACGGTGATATTGTCATCAAAGCCTAAAATATCGAGCGCCTGATCAAGCGGATGGGGACCTGTGTTGCGAACCTCGCCACCATTATAGCCTTGGTATGTCTGCCAGTCCCAACGACGCGCAAAGCCCGAGAAGGCAATGCTATATTGAACGGGGCGACCAAGCTTGCCGCTATCAATAATTTTTCTGATTTCGGTATAATATGGCGCAAAACGTGACTGCTGGAATACGTTGAGCATCTTGCCACTCTTTTCGTATGCCTTTACAATGCGGTCGCATTCTTCGTAGTTTTTAGCAAAAGGCTTTTCACAAACTACGTTAAAGCCATGCTCAAGTAGGTCAATGGTAATATCAGCGTGCATATGTGAGTACGAGCTGTTTACAACAAGGTCGATATCGGTTCTGCCAAAGAGTTCACGGTAATCGGCATAAACATCACAACCCCACTCTTCTTTGGCGCGGATACGGCGCTCTTCGAGCGCGTCAACAATCGCAACAACATTATATTTAGTGTTGTTTTCGCTTTTAAAAAACGCACCGTGAATATCGCGGCCGCTTCTGCCCTGTCCTATAATTGCAACGTTTAATTTTTTCATAATTTCAATTCTCCTGACAAGAGTTAATAATTTTTATAAGTTCAACTATACTTTCCTCACTAGCCTCATAAGCGCCCAAAGAAAACGTGCTGCCACCAGGACGTTTTAACTGTTCTTCGGTAAGCTCTACGTTTTTACGGTAGTGTGTTTCAAGCATTACATTACCGCTGTAGCCATCTGCGATAAGGCGTGCAAAAAGTTTTTTGTAATCAACAAGTCCTGTGCCTATTTTTACACCATCAGGCTTGCCGTCTATAATATCCGCATCTTTAATATGTATATGAGCAAGATGCGACTTTACAGCATCGTATGCATCGTCACTCGCCATACCAGTAACCCAGATTTCATTGCCCGGGTCAAAAAGAACCTTTATGTAAGGGCTGTTTATTTCCTTTGCAAGCTGAGCTGTAAGCTGAGGTGTATTGCTGTGAACCGAAGGGTCAGCCTCTATAACACAGATTATATCATACTTTTCGCAGATTTCTGCAATTTTTTTATATTTTTCGGCGCGCTTTTGAATATCTATCCCACTATCCCAAAAGTCGAAACCACGTATCATTTTAGCGCCTATCTGATTTGCTCTTTGTGCGCACTTTTCAAAATTTTCGATATGTAAGGCAATTGCCGCATCATCGTCAAAATCACATTTAAAAAGCGGCGCAGATATCGCGCAAACCGTCAAGCCGTATTCCTTTGCCGCAGCGTTAATATCTGCTATATCCTGATCCGTAAAATCATAGGGAGAATGGTCGTTTACCGAGCGCACCTCCATGCACTGCAGACCATACCTCTTACAAAATGCTGCAGCTTCAAAAATATCTTGTGTTACCTCATCTGTGATAACACCCAATTTAAAAGGTATTTTCATCATCGTTTCCTCTTATTTAAGCAATTTAGCGCCGCTGTCAGTGTCGCAATACATAATTGCATTATCATGACGGCGCAAGATTGTAGCGGGACACATATCGGTGATTTCAAGATTTACGGTATTATAAACTGCGTCCGCTTTTGTTGCAGCAGGTACCACGCAGAACATATAGTCAGCGCTTGTCATCTGCGGAATAGTTAGCGTGTACGCATATTCAGGCACATCGTCAAACGTTGGAAAACAACCGTCGTGCACCTGTTGCATACGACAAACATCATCAAGCTTTGCCTTTTTAATTCTTACAGGATCGTTAAAATCAGCAACTCCCGGATCATTAAATGCAATGTGACCGTTTTCGCCAATGCCGAGGCACACAATGTCAATATGATTTTCTTTTAGCAACTGTTCATAATCAAGACCGTAATCTGCAACATAATAAATATTAGCAAAAGGAACTTTTTTAAAGATATGCTCATTAAGATAATTACCAAAGCTTTGTTCGTCTTCCTTTTTAAGACCAACATATTCGTCCATATGAAAAGCATTAACTCTGTTCCAGTCAAGCGGCTTTTTAAGCAAACTCTCGAGCACGTCGTTTTGAGACGGTGCTGCTGCAAACACCATATTGATAGACTCTTTTTCATCTAAAAGTTTTTGCATACAAGCAGCAATGTCGTCGGCTGCCGCCGCGCCCATAAGTGTACGGTTTTCGTAAATATTAACCTTTAATTTGTCTTTCTTTAAGCTTTTTACCATAAAAATAACTCCTATTTGCGAATTTTTACACTTTTATTATATACTTATTCTTTTTGCAATTAAATTGCAAATAAAAACAAATATATTGCAAAAACGAACATCGTATGTTAATATAGTTGCGGTGATAGTATGAAAAAGAAAAAATTGTTTATTTACCGTGATGATTCTCTTTATTTACATCACACACTAACCCTCCAGCCTGCTACCGATGACTTTTCCTTTAAAAGCCATTCACATAATATGGTGGAGGTTTATTACTTTTTACGCGGCAATGCACGCTTTGTGGTCGAGGGCAATATTTTTCCACTTGAACGAGGCAATGTTTTAGTTATGGCAAGCGGACAGACACACCACCTGTTGCTCGAACCTTCAGCTGTATACGAGCGTATGGCTTTACTTATAGACACTGCCGCCGTACCACACGAATTTGAGACTTTAAGCGAACAGGTTTATGGTGGACGCAATCTTTTTGAACTTACCAAATCAGAGCAAACGTGGTTTGAGGAAAGCTTTCAGCTTATAACCAAGGTGCCCGAGGATATTCAAAAAAATCTTATTTTTTCATTTGCAACAATGATTTTTTCCCTGCTCTCCACCAAGATTATCCGCAAAACAGAGCCATACGTTGAAAATGATATAATTAAAAAAACCGTAAATTATATAAATAAAAATTTATCCAAAGAATTAAGCCTTGAAATCATTGCTAACGCTCTTTATTGTAGCAAGGCTTCCCTTAACCGAAATTTTCGTGGGATTATGGGCTGTACCATTTGGGAATATGTAATCCGACGTCGAATATACAACGCCAGGCAACGACTTTTTTTGGGTGGCAACATTACCGACGCATATGAAAAAAGTGGATTTTCGGATTATTCATCTTTTTTCAGAGCATATAAAAAAATTGTTGGTATTTCTCCTAGCGAAGACCTAAAAAAAAGAAAGGTATAAATTTTAAAAACACCATGTTTCTCTATAAAGTGTATTGCCAACTTAAATATTTGTGACTTCACAAATTTATATACAAATAAAACGCCAAAAAAGAAGAGATAGCAATTGCTATCTCTTCTTACAATTTATATCATATTAATATTTTTTATAAAGTGGACCGTAAGCTTTGCAAGCGCGGTAATCCTGACCTTCTTTATCCATACCGAATGCATTCCATGCAGCAGGACGATAAATCTGATCTTCGGGTACATTGTGCATACAAACAGGGATGCGGAGCATTGAGCACATTGTAATAAGGTCTGCGCCAATGTGTCCGTAGCTTATTGCACCGTGGTTAGCGCCCCAGTTCATCATAACCTCATAAGCGGTCTTAAAGGGCGAGCCCTCTTTACCGTCGCAACGGGGAGCAAACCATGTGCAAGGCCAGGTTGGGTTGGTTCTTTCCATAAGTGTGTCAGAAACTTCATCAGGGAGATTAACGGTCCAACCTTCAGCAATCTGAAGCACGGGACCGAGGCCTTTTACAAGGTTAAGTCTAATCATTGTACAAGGCATTTCAGCCTTGGTTGTATAGTGGCTTGAGAAACCACCGCCGCGGAAGTTATCAAAACCAGCCTCACACCAAACGGTAGCGTCGGTCATCTTCTTGATATCTTCTTCGGTAACCTCCCACCACTTTTTCATAACAGCGTTGCCGTTTTCATCACTGCATTCGCCGCAAGCATCAAGACAAGCGGCACCCGAGTTAAGAAGATGAATAATACCGTTAGATTCGGCAGCCTTACCTTCAAGCTTATAGCCTGTAACACGTTCGGTAGCCTCACCCGACCAATATGTACGAACATCGGCAAAAATCTGGGCGCGATGTGTGAGCAAGCGCATCATAAGCATACCCATACCGTTGAGTATATCGTTTTCGGTAGCGAGTGTAAATGGCTCGCGAGCACCCTCATAGTCAAAGGTAGATGAAAGAAGTGCTTCCGGATAGTCGCAGTTTGGCCAATGGTCAGTCCACTGACGCTGACCCTGGAAACCGCCTGCGATAGCGTTGTGGCCAACTCTTTCCTCAATAAATGCTTCAGGAAGATTCTCGTTACCTGCCATAAGGTCTTTTATAATGCAGTACATTTTAACAGTGAATTCCCACTGCTTTTCTTTTTCTTCAGGAGTAAACTTAATGCGGCGCTCTTCGCCTAAGAATTCAACTGATTCTGGGTTATCGTCACGACCCTCTTTGCAGTGTTCCTTGGTCCAAGCAAGAGCCTTTTGGTATTCTTCTTCGTTGTAGATGCCCTCTTCCATTCGACGAAGGATTTCAACCTCGTCAACCGACTCAATACGCATACCAAAGTATGCTTCCATCATATCTTGGTCCATAATAGAACCTGCAATACCCATACACTGTGAGCCAATTTGCAAATATGACTTGCCGCGCATTGTAGCAACAGCAACAGCCGCACGACCAAAGCGGAGAAGTTTTTCTTTTACGTCTTCTGGGATTTCTGACACCTGATCTCTGTCCTGTACCTCGTGGCCGTAAATACCAAATGCAGGAAGACCCTTCTGAGCATGACCTGCCAAAACAGCTGCAAGGTAAACAGCGCCGGGACGCTCGGTACCGTTGAAGCCCCAAACACCCTTGATTGTATTTGGATCCATATCCATAGTTTCAGAGCCATAGCACCAGCAGGGTGTTACAGAAAGGGTGATGTCAACGCCCTCTTTTTTAAATTTTTCAGCACATGCGGCAGCCTCTGGCACACGGCCGATACTTGTGTCTGCCATAACAACCTTTACAGGATCACCGTTTGAATAGAAAAGATTTTCCTCAAAAAGTTTTTTTGCAGCGTTTGCCATAGCCATTACCTGTGCTTCAAGGCTTTCACGCAACTGCATCGGTCCTCTACGACCGTCTACGACAGGACGAATACCAATTACGGGGTAACCGCCTACGTATCTTGATTTGCTCATAGCATTGCAACTCCTTTAAAATAAAATATAAAACAAAATCTGAAACAGATTATTATTTCTTACCAAAAGTATATATTTTCATTATAACAAACGTAATCGGACCGCCTGTTGCCGCCGCAATTGCAGTAGCCCAGAATT
>JAZSBS010000108.1:0-13312 GCA_045602525.1 Acutalibacteraceae bacterium | reverse complement strand
CCGTTTTTTGAAACAACATCAATTATCTCGTCGCGAATTTCCTGACAAAGATAATTGATTTCGCTTTTATTAAACTTTTTAATATCGTCGGGGGAATTTATATTATTTAAAATTTTGTGTTCCAAAATTCAAACATCCTTTAATAATTGCGTTCAAGTAAATACTTGGCTAACTCTTTAAGATTTGTGGCATCACCGTTAAAACGATCTAAACACTCATAGGCCTCATCGGTGTATTTTTTTGCGAGTTCTCTACAATATGTGACACCAAGTCTTACAACAATAGTATCTTTGTTATTTTTTTCATCGCTACCAACAGGCTTGCCAAGTGTTTTGGCATCGCCCTGACAGTCTAAAATATCATCTATAATCTGAAACGCAATGCCTAATTTCTCACCAAACTTTTCAGCTGTGCTTACAAGTTCGTCATCTGCACCTGCAAGAATACAACCGATGGCGCAGGCCGTTTTAAGCAATGCGCCTGTTTTAAGACGGTACATATCGAAAAGAACGTTATCATCGGCATTTTCGTTAAGCGACATATCAATCATCTGTCCGCCGATCATACCTGCAACGCCTGCAGATGCCGACAAGTGAGCAATTGCTTTTACCACACGGTCCGACGGAATACCCATTGTTTTGGCCGCTACAGAAAAAGCCTCGGTAAGTAAAGCGTCTCCGCAAAGCAGAGCGGTGCTTTCGCCAAAAGCTTTATGACAGGATGGTTTGCCGCGACGCATATCATCATTATCCATACAAGGTAGATCATCGTGAACCAACGAATAGGAATGAATCATTTCGAGCGCACAAGCAAAGTTGTATGCACAGTCATCTATGCCGCCACACAGTTTATAAAACTCGAGTAACAGTACGGGTCTTATACGCTTGCCGCCGTTTAAAACAGAATAACTGCTGGCACGCAAAACCTCATCATAAAGCTGTCCGCTTTCAGAAAGTATAATACCAAGACGCGAATCAATGCGCGCCTGATAATCCTTAATTAAAGAATCAATCATTATTATCGTTCTCCTCTTCTGCCTCGGTCAGTGACACGATTTTTTGCTTTGCAGACTCAAGATACTCTGAGCAATCCTTTGAAAGCTTTACTCCCTTTTCAAAAAGAGCAATTGACTCGTCAAGAGATATCTGCTCATTTTCAAGGTTATTTGCTATTTTTTCTAACTCTTTTATTGATTTTTCAAAATCGAAATCTTTTGAAAGCATAAAAATTTCCTCGTAATTTTAGTTTTTGTTTATTCTTGAGACTGTGCAATCAAGTTTACCATCACAAACTGTTACGGTAATATCATCACCAATGTTTATACCGTTCACACTGCTTATACATTCACCGTTTCTGGTAACAATGGAAAATCCTCTTGCCATAACTTTTAATGGGCTCAGTGCGTCCAGTTGCACAGCAAGACGAGCTACAGCATTTTGACCGTTTTGCAATCTTTGATTTATACGGTCTGCAATTTTATCGGTAATTCTGTCGAGTTCTAACTGTCTATTCTGAAAAACACGTTCAAAATTATCAGGACTCACCTTTGTTTGTAATGCATTTAGTTTTGTATTATAAGAATTGTATTTTAACAGAACCTTACTTTTCAACAGGTCTGATAAGCCAACTATTCTGTTCTGCAAATCAGACATATTGGGGACCGCAAGTTCAGCTGCATGCGATGGAGTTGACGCGCGAACATCGGCTACAAAATCGCATATTGTAAAATCGGTTTCGTGTCCTACTGCCGATATAACAGGAAATGGTGACTCGTAAATTTTTCTTGCAAGCGCCTCATCGTTAAAGCAATGCAAATCTTCAGCGCTTCCGCCACCTCTTCCGATGATTATGGTGTCAATACCTTCAAGATTATACACACGTTCAAGCGTTTTAATCATATCCCGTGCGGCTAAATCTCCCTGAACGAGTACAGGGCACATAACAATTTTGCAAGACGGATAACGGCTGCTTGTTATATTTAAAATATCCCTCACCGCAGCACCTGTATCAGAGGTTATAACCGCAATGCGTTTTGGGTATTTTACAAGCGGTCTTTTACTTTGCGTGTCAAAAAGTCCTTCTGACTCCAACTTTTCCTTAACCTGCTTAAAGCTGAGCGCTAAATCGCCCTCGCCCACAGGGTGCATTTCCTCTGCATAAAATTGGTACTGTCCATCTTTTTCATAGAGCGATACCCTGCCTTTAAGTATTACAGCAAGACCGTCTTCTACCGCAAACTTAACGCGGGTTGCCGCACTGCGAAACATAACGCAACGCACCGATGCATTCTGGTCCTTTAAGGTAAAATACCAATGCCCACTTGAAAAATGGTTTTTAAAGTTAGAGATCTCTCCGCTTACACTTATAAATGTAAGCCGCGGGTCATTTTCGATAAGCGATTTTACATAGGTATTAAGTTGGGATACGGTTATAGAATTAAGCATTTTGTTTTGCTACAGTTGAAAGTATACCGTTTATAAACGCGGCATCCTCTTTAGTTGCATATTTTTTTGCAAGCTCAACAGCCTCGTTAATCGAAACAGAAACAGGGATTTCATCATAAAATTCAATTTCATATATTGCAAGACGAAGTATTGCAAGCGCGGTTTTGGTAATGCGCTTAATTGTCCAGCCAACTGCATTTTTAGAAATAACCTCATCAATTTTTTCGATATTACCAAACACGCCAAAAAATACATTTTTAACATATTCATCAGCCTTTATATCGCGAACCTCTTCGGCTAAAGAAAGTATATCTTCTAAAGCATCATCATTAAATTCTTTTTCGAAAATCAAAATAAATGCTTCCTCGCGGGCTTGTTTACGTGTCATAACACACCAACTTTCATAAGTTTCACATATTTATACGCACACATTATACTACTAACAGCGCCTTATTTCAAGGTAAAAAGGCAAAAAATATTCATTTTTTATGAATATATGCATAATTTTAATTTGCTGTTGACAAACAAAAGGGTTTATGCTATACTTTCACTCAAATGATAGAGGCGCATTTAGTCAAGAGTACCGTGCTTTATATGGTTGCCAAAACCGCACGGAAAAGGGGCGAATGCCGAAGCGGGTGCTGTGGCGCGCACCTTTGCTGGCAACCCAGATAACATCTGTTTTGCTGTCGCAGAAATGCGGAGTGCTATTCATTCTGATTAATTGTATTTTTATATTAGATTCATCGGAAGGTAGCAGCACGTGTTTTGCCGCTATCTCTTTTTATGTTTGGAGGAACAGTTTATGAAAAAGACAGTATTTTTAGGTGCTGCAACAGCAATTGTAACACCGCTTAACGAAAATGGTATAGATTTTGATGCCTTTCACAAACTAATTGAGTGGCAGATTGCTGAAGGTATTGATGCTATCGTGGTAGCAGGCACTACGGGCGAAGGCTCTACTCTGACAGATGAGGAACACAAGGCCGCTATTAAGTTTTGTGTGGATACCGTTGCAGGTCGTGTTCCGGTTATTGCAGGAACGGGCTCAAACGATATTGCATATGCCATAAGCCTTACAAAATATGCGTGTGAAGTCGGCGCCGATGCCATGCTTCTTGTAACCCCTTACTACAACAAGGCAACGCAGAATGGTCTTATCAAATCATTTACTGCTGTCGCAGACGTAAGCACCAAGCCCTGCATACTTTATAACGTACCAAGCAGAACAGGTTGCAATCTTAAACCTGAAACCTGCGCCGCACTTGCCAAACATCCAAACATCGTGGCTATTAAAGAAGCAAGCGGAGACATCTCGCAGGTTGCGGCAATATCACGTCTTTGCGGCGATGAGTTAGATATTTATTCAGGCAATGACGACCAGATTGTGCCTGTTATGTCGTTGGGTGGCAAGGGTGTAATATCTGTGCTTTCTAATCTTTTACCGCGTGAAACCTCTAAGATGTGCCACAGTTACCTTACAGGCGATGTTGAAACCGCGCGTGATATGCAGCTTAAATACTTACCGCTTATAGATTCGCTTTTCTGCGAAGTAAATCCAATTCCTGTTAAGGCGGCAATGTCTGCAATGGGTTATTGTGACAATTACCTCCGCCTACCCCTTACACCGATGGAAGAACAAAACGAAAAAAGACTGCTTGCAGATATGCAACAGGCAGGCATTAAGCTTTAATTTTAACTTATCAAAGAAGGTTTTTTTATGAAAATCGCAATCTACGGTTACGGAAATTTAGGCAAGGGCGTGGAGTGCGCCGTAAATACGGCACCCGATGCCGAATTGTTTGGCGTATTTACTCGTCGCGCACCAGAAACGGTAAACACCGTAAGCGGCACTAAAGTTTATCACGTTGATGATATTTTAAAATATAAAAACGATATTGATGTTGTAATAATTTGTGGAGGTAGTGCTACCGATCTGCCAACAATGACACCATCACTCGCCCAACATTTTAACGTAATTGACAGCTTTGACACCCACGCAAAAATACCCGAGCATTTCAGCAATGTTGATAATGCTGCAAAGGCTACAAATCACACAGCGCTAATCTCGGGCGGTTGGGACCCAGGTATGTTTTCAATCAACCGTCTTTATGCATCGGCAGTACTGCCCGACGGCAAAGATTACACTTTTTGGGGCAAGGGTGTCAGTCAGGGTCACTCTGATGCTATTCGTCGAATAGATGGTGTTAAAGATGCAAGGCAGTACACCGTTCCTATAGATGCGGCATTGGATGCTGTAAGAAGCGGCGCAAATCCCGAACTTTCTACACGCCAAAAGCATCTTCGCGAGTGCTTTGTCGTAGCAGAGGACGGTGCAGATACCGCAAGAATTGAAAACGAAATCAAAACAATGCCAAACTACTTTGCCGACTATGATACAATTGTTCATTTTATCAGCCAGGAAGAGCTTAATCGCGACCACGCAACACTTCCCCACGGTGGCTTTGTTATAAGGACTGGAACAACAGGTATTAACCATGAAAATAAGCATATTATTGAATACAGCCTTAAACTTGACTCTAACCCAGAATTTACCGCAAGTGTAATCGTTGCGTATGCAAGAGCAATAAATAAGCTCTACTCTCGCGGTGATTACGGCTGCAAAACTGTATTTGATATTGCCCCTGCCGACCTGTCACCTCTATCAAACGAAGAACTCAGAAAAACGATGCTATAAATCTGAAAATGCCCTTGATAAAATCAAGGGCATTTTTTACTTGTTTATTTTAGAATTATATTGTATAATTGTTCCAATAGATTTAAAGGGGCAAAAAATATGTCAAGACTTTACTTTAAATTTGGCGCCATGGGTTCATCAAAAACCGCAAATGCGCTTATGACACGTTTTAATTATTTGGAAAAAAATCACAGCGTATGGCTAATAAAGCCTCAAACCGATACTCGCGATGATTATACCGATGAAAACGGAAATACTGTAACTGTTGTAAAATCAAGAATTGGTCTTTCAGCACCTGCATATATTATTAAAGACGATGACGATATAACAATGCTTTATGAAAATGCAGATGCAGATATAGTTGTAAACGATCAACTTGTCAAGACTAAAAAAATTGATGTTATTATATGCGATGAATGTCAATTTTTTACTGAAAACCAAATAGACCAATTGAAATACATTGCAGAAAACAGTGACATCCCTGTTATTTGCTTTGGACTCCGTTCCGACTTCCGTACCAAGTTGTTTCCCGGAAGCAAGCGACTTTTTGAAATAGCCGATAGTATTACCGAGGTTAAATCTATTTGTGAATGTGGTAAAAAAGCCATTGTGAACGCGCGTTTTGACTCAAATGGAAATATAGTTACAGACGGAGCGCAAGTAGATATAGGTGGTAATGAAAAGTACAAAAGTATGTGCTGGTCCTGTTGGCAAAAATTACAAAAAAAATAAAAATGTACGAGAGTTCAAAAGAACTCTCGTTTTTATATTTCCCGCTCATTGACAAATAATAGTAAAAATGATATTATATTAACGATTATAAAATGGTGTATTATAGCATTAAAAATAAGGAGAATTAAAATGAACTTTTTTGATGAACTTAAAAATTATGACAGCGAGGTTTTTGCTGCTTGCGATGCAGAGCTTTCCCGTCAGCAAGGCAATATTGAGCTTATCGCTTCTGAAAATATTGTATCAAAAGCAGTGCTGCTTGCAGCAGGCGGCGTGCTTACAAATAAATACGCCGAAGGTTACCCCACCAAGCGTTATTACGGCGGTTGCCAGTGCGTTGATATTGTAGAAGATATTGCTCGCGAACGCGCTAAAAAGCTCTTTGGCGCAGAACACGCTAACGTACAACCTCACAGCGGAGCAAATGCAAATCTTGCTGTTTTCTTTGCACTACTCGAACCGGGCGATACCGTTATGGGCATGAACTTGCAACAAGGCGGTCACCTATCCCACGGTTCACCTGTTAATATTTCGGGTAAATATTTTAATATTGTATCTTACGGTGTTGATGATACAACCGAAGAAATTGATTATGAAAACGTTCGCAAAATCGCACTTGAGTGCAAACCAAAAATGATTATTGCAGGCGCCAGCGCGTATTCAAGAACAATTGACTTTAAGCGTTTTCGTGAAATTGCTGATGAAGTTGGCGCATACCTTATGGTAGATATGGCGCACATTGCAGGTCTTGTAGCGGCAGGACTACATCCGTCACCTGTTCCCTATGCAGATGTTGTTACCACCACCACACACAAAACACTTCGTGGTCCTCGTGGCGGTATGATTTTGTGCCGTGAGGAATTGGCAAAGCAAATTGACAAGGCTGTCTTCCCCGGTACACAGGGCGGACCGCTTATGCACATTATTGCTGCTAAAGCAGTAGCATTTGGCGAGGCTCTTACCGATGAATTCAAAGCTTATCAAACACAAATTGTTAAAAACGCCGCTACTTTAGCAGAAGCATTAAAAAATAACGGTGTTGAGCTTGTGTCAGATGGTACAGACAACCATCTTATGTTGCTAAAACTTACAAACTTTGGTATCACAGGTAAAGAACTGGAACACCGTCTTGACGAAGTTCACATTACCGCTAACAAAAACACTATACCAAATGACCCCAACAGTCCGTTTGTAACAAGTGGATTACGTATTGGTACGCCGGCAGTTACCGCACGCGGATTTAAAGAAAAAGAAATGCTTCTTATTGCTGATTGGATAAAAGATATTATTACCGACTTTGACACAAATAAAGAACGCATTTTAACCGAAGTACAGGCCCTTTGCAAGCAGTTCCCTATTTACGATTAATTAAACTCACCAAAAAAATTAATATATGGAGTGATAAAATGATTTGGCACAGTTCTGAGATACAAGATGTGTTAAACCAACTGTCAGTTACCAAGGAAACCGGACTTGCAAACGCCGTCGCGCTTGAACGACTGGAAGTTTACGGAAAAAACACAACCTCTGTCACTGATAAAACAAGCCTCTTCTCACGCTTTTTATCCCAACTTAAAAGCAAGGTTGTTTACTTCTTGGTCTCGGTTGCAATAATCTCATTTATTGTAAGTCTCATTTACAATCAAAGCGATTTTTATTTTCCCTTGCTTATTATAGCAATCGTTTTGCTAAACGCTTTTATAAGCGCATTGCATCTGCATAAATGCGATGAGGCACTTGATGATATTCAAAATGCGGCAAATCCCGATGTGTGTGTAATTCGTGACGGAAACAAAAAGCAAATACCCTCAGAAATGTTGGTACCCGGAGATATTATGCTGCTTAGTGAGGGCGATTATATTACTGCAGATGCCAGAATTATTGAGGCCGATGCCTTTCGTTGTAACGAGGCAATACTTTCGGGAGAAATTATTCCTGTAGAAAAAATTGCCGATATTGTTGTCGAGGATATTGCCAACGCAACTGCTCGCAAAAATATGGTGTTTGCAGGATGCAGTGTTGTGCACGGTAATGCAACAGCCGTTGTTGTTGAAACGGGTCTTTGCACTGAAATTGGTAAGCAAACCGATATAAGCCGCCAAACCAATTCTGAAACTTTGCCAATAACAGAAACTCTTGAAAGCAGCGGTAATATTATTAATATGGTAGTTCTCGCTTTTTGCGTTGTTACCTTTATTATAGGACTGCTTCAGAATTTTAATTCGGACGCGCCTTTTGCTACCATTACCCTTAGCGCTCTTATGAATGCGGTCGCCTTGGGAATCAGCGCTATGCCTGAAAGTCTACCTGCGATATCTACAATTGTTATAGCGTTGGGCATAAAGCGTATGATTGATGATAATATCATTATTAAAAACACAAAAGCACTTGAAATACTTGGCAAAACTGAGGTTATCTGTGTCGATAAAACAGGTATTCTTACAAAAAACAATATGGAGCTTGGTTGTGTTTTTGATGGAGAACAGTTAACATATTTAGGTGATGACAGTCTACCCGAAAAATCGGCGGGTGTTTTGCAGTTAGCGGTCGCTTGCTCAATGCTTCAAAATGACTCGACCGAAGCCGCAATTGAAAATGCAAGCATTAAATATTTATCTCTCTCCCGTGACGAAGTCGGCAATCTTTTTCCACGTTTGTCAGCAATCCCGTTTGACAGTGTGCGTAAAACAATGACAAGCATTAATATGATAAGTGGCAGACCCGTCGCCATTGTTAAAGGCGCGCCTGAAATAGTGGTATCAAAATGCACCCTTGCCGAAAAAGATAAGGTTTTAAAACTTTGTGACGATTTGGCAGAAAAATCATATCGCGTCTTGTGTATTGCACTAAAACCGCTTGATGAGGTTCCTTCCAATCCAGACCCTGAATCAATTGAATCTGGCCTTACATTTGTAGGGCTTATATGCCTTAATGATCCACCACAATCAGACACGGTTGAAGCAATAAATATATGTAATATTGCTGGTATACGCACTGTAATGATTACAGGTGACAACATATTAACTGCTAAAGCAATCGCACGTAGAGTGGGCATTTTAACTGACGAGTCTCAGGCCATTACAGGTGCCGAACTTAACAAAATGTCTGACGAAGAACTAGCCCGCCAAGTTGAACGGTATTCAGTATATGCGCGAATAACCCCCGAAGATAAAATAAGAATAATAAGGGCTTGGCAATCGTGCGGCAAAATTGTAACCGCTACAGGCAATGGTTTTGAGGATGCCGACGCGCTATCTGTTGCTGATATCGGCTGCACCGTTGGACAGTTTGGCGCCGACGTTGCAAAAGGAAACGCCGACGTTATTGTAAAAAACAAAAAGTTTATGACGGTAGTGCGTGCTATACGCGAAAGCCGCGCACTCTTTAATAATGTAAAAAAAGCCGTGTCTTATCTGCTTGCTTGCAACTTTGGCGAAATCGCCGCTTACCTTTTTGGTATGCTTATTTTTGGTATGCCACCACTTGCAGCTGTACAACTACTGTGGATAAATTTGCTAACCGATTGCACATCTGTTATTTCACTAACCGTTGAAAATTCTGAAATAGATGTTATGCACAAAAAGCCTCTTACACTTTCGGGTCATCTTTTTAGCCGTAACGCACTCTTAAATATTATAAGTGATGCCTTAGTGATTTCCGTTTTAACACTTATAGCTTTTGCCATAGGCGGTGCACAAGCAGGTACCACAATGGCGTTTGCTACACTTGCAATGGTTCAGATTTTCCATTCTTTCAATATGAAAACGCAACAATCTCTTATTAAAGCCGATTTTAAATCAAATAAATTTATGAATTTTTCATCGGTTTTGGTGCTGTTTGTTTCAATCTTTTTAGTGCTTACCCCCTCAGGCTTTGTTTTTGGACTTACTGCACTAAATGTAGGACAATTCTTCTTAAGTCTTCTCTTGGCGCTGGTTATCATACCTGTAAGCGAGATTAAAAAAGTCGCCATAAGAAAAATTGTTGCAAGAGAATAGAAAGAGCTATCTATAAAAGATTTATTTAAAAAAGTCTTGCTAAAAGGTTTTCTTTTAGCAAGACTTTTTTACCATCTTTTCTTTTGGTTTTTACTTAGCAGAGTGTTCAGTTTAACTTTTTATACTCAAGAGGTGATGTGCCCAACATCTTTTTAAACTTGTAACCAAAATATTCCACCGAATTATAACCTGATGAAAATGCTATCTCTTTTACAGAAAGATCAGTGCTGTCAAGCAAATTGCAGGCATATCGTAACCGCACGGTATTTAGATAATCTGAAAAAGATATTCCCATTCTTTTTGTAAACTGAACACCAAGATAATTGGGAGTTACGTTACAGTGCTTGGCGAGCAGTCCTAATGTCAACGGTTCTCTAAAATTATTTCGCATATATGCCACCGCGTTTTGCAAAAGAGATGGTATGAAGGTGTTTTCATTTTGCGATGAATTTCTTATAACCGTAATTATAATTTCAGCTATTAGGTTTTTAATAAGCATTTCGCTAAAAAGACCACCACGTTGCTCCTCGCGTTTTAAAATACTAAACAATTTTATGATATGTTGCATTTCACTTTCATCCACCGAGCAACAAAAACGTTTGTGGCTTAAAAACAAAAAATCGTTAAGCTCTCGGGGCAAAACATTTTCATTAAACTGCAGCTTTAGTATTTGCATATCATCTCGTGCCTTCAGCTCGTGAAAATCATAAAAGGACATTAAATAAATACTACCGCGATATAGCATATAACTTGTATTATTATAAACATGCTCACCTGCGCCACTAAGTACTATTTCAAGCTCAAAATAATCGTGCCAGTGGGGACTAAAATATTCACCCTTATTTATAAATCGCTCTTCAATATAATAATCTTTATTCTTTTGTAGTGACGAATCGTATTTTAATATCTGTTTTGACATAACTACTCCTAAAGTATTGATTTTCTTAATTTTATCATAGAATATATTGTTTTTCAAGTTGTAAATATAGTGTATAATTGTATAAAAGGAGTTGAAAGTATGATAGGCTTTGATATAGGCGGCACCAAATGCGCCGTAAGTATCGGCGAAGAAATAGATGGCGTTATGTATATTTTAGATAAAAAAATAATACCCACCGACCATAATATTTCTGGCTATGAAATGATAGATAAAATGTGTGCTTTGGCCGAAGAGATGACCGACGATTTTAGCCGCATTGGTATTAGCTGCGGCGGACCGCTTGATAACAAACGCGGCATTATAATTTCACCACCAAATTTACCGAGATTTATAAATGTTAAAGCAGTAGATTATCTTAAGGAAAAATACGATGGCTACGTAAGACTTGAAAACGATGCCGACGCCTGCGCCTTTGCCGAGTGGAAATACGGTGCTGGGAAAGGCTCGCGAAATATGATTTTCTTAACCTTTGGTACGGGTATGGGTGCAGGGTTAATTCTAGACGGTAAACTCTATTCGGGCACTAACGGTAACGCCGGCGAAATAGGTCACGTTCGTATGCGTGACACGGGCCCCATAGGCTATGGAAAAGAAGGCTCTTTTGAGGGCTTTGCAAGTGGTGGTGGCATTGCCCAAATGGCAAAGTCCGCCGCAAAAGAACAATTAGAAAAAGGTGTAACGCCGCTTTACTGCAAAAGTCTTGACATGTTAAGCACTGTCACCGCACAATCGGTTGCCGAAGCCGCATATAAAGGTGATAAGACCGCTATTTCGGTATATAAAAAATGTGGTGAGATGTTAGGCTACGGCTTATCTATTTTAACAGACGTGCTAAACCCCGAAAAAATTGTTATTGGCAGTATTTACACGCGAAGCCAAGACCTGTTACAAGAAACAATGATAGAAGCGCTAAAGCAAGAAGCACTTGCGCCATCACTTTCGGTAGTAGAGATATTACCTGCCGCTTTGGGTGAAAACCTTGGCGATTATGCCGCTTTATCTTTAGCAGCAGATAACCATTAAGGAGGAAAATATGAAACAGTTAATTGATTTAAACGGTAAATGGGAGCTTTATATTGCACCACATAACCAAGTTAAAGACATTGTTAAGTGGGACTTTATGAACCCTGATTGTCTTTGTAACGACACAGAGAAAAATGTTGATTTTATAAAAATTGATGCCCAAGTGCCCGGTAACTTTGAGCTTGATTTAGAGCGCTCAGGAATACTACCCGAAATTTTCAAAGGTACCAATCCCCTGCTTTGTCAACAGTACGAAAACCGTCACCTTTGGTATGTAAAAGAATTCACACTCAACAAATTACCCGAGAGCGATGCATTTTTACGCTTTGAGGGTATTGATACATTTGCGGAAATATATTTTAATGACGAATTTATAGATTACAGTGATAATATGCTTATTGAGCATGAGTATATTGTAAATGATTATCTTAATTTAGGTAAAAATAAAATTATCGTGCACATTATTCCTACCGTTATTGAAGCTCGTGAATATGAAGAAAACGCTTTGGCAGTGGGACTTCCCTATAACGACGACTCTCTACACGTGCGCAAGGCACCATATATGTTCGGTTGGGACATTATGCCCCGTACAGTATCGGGCGGACTTTGGCGCGGTGTATCACTTATAGAAAAGCCTCGTCACCGTATAGACGATTTTTATCTTGGTACTGCCAATATGAATTTAAAGCATAAAACCGCGCAGCTTTCGGGGCAAATTCGCATACATACCGATGACGACTTGCTTTCAGATTATGAAGCTGTTGTAACGGGTGTTTGCGGCGACTCGCATTTTGAGCAGAGTGTTCGTTTTTGGGGCATAAACCGCAATTTTAGCATAAGCTTTAGCGGCGCTGAATTTTGGTGGCCGCGTGGCGAAGGCAAACAAAACCTTTATGACGTAGAGGTAAAGCTATACCGCAAGGGTGAGCTTTGTGATACCTACAACACCCGTATAGGCATTCGCCTTATCGAGCTCGTTCGAACTTCTACGGTTGACGAAAACGGAAACGGCAAGTTTGAATTTTTAATTAACTGCAAAAAAGTATTTATTATGGGTACCAACTGGGTGCCGCTTGACGCATTCCCCTCTCAAAATGAAAAACGCGTTATAAAGGCACTCGAAATGGTAGAAGATATCGGCTGTAATATGATTCGTCTTTGGGGCGGTAATATCTATGAAAGCGATACATTTTACAACTGGTGTGACGAGCACGGTATTATGCTGTGGCACGACTTTATTATGGGTTGTGCTTATTACCCCCAGTATGAAGAATTTTGCAGCAAACTGCGCAATGAAGCCATAGTTGCTGTTAAACGACTTCGCGACCACGCATCCATCGTGCTTTGGGCGGGTGATAACGAATGTGATGCGTTTTATACCTATGCCGAAAAAAATGCTCAACGCCTTGACCCAAATCAAAATGTTCTTACCCGTAAGGTTTTACCCGAGGTTTTGCGCGCTTATGACGGCTTTAGA
>JAZSBS010000107.1:0-8720 GCA_045602525.1 Acutalibacteraceae bacterium | reverse complement strand
AAGCTCGCGAGCCTCAAGTGCCTCGTCAACCTGTTTTACAAGCTGGTCATTTATACCGCCTTTTCCTACCTGAAAAATTGCTTCATAGGAATTTGCCATACCGCGAAGCTGTGCTCTTTGTCTACTGTTTAACATTATTTTTCCTCATAATCACAAATATATTTTTTTAATTCTTTTTTAAAAAGTTTTAATGCATTGCCACGATGGCTGATGCTATCTTTTTGTTCGGGCGTAAGTTCACCCATTGGTCCTAATTCACTTATAAAATATGGGTCATATCCAAAACCACCGGTACCACGTGGTTCAAAACCAATTTTACCTTCACATTCGCCACGAACGGTAAAGTATCTGCCGTCTGGGAAAACACAGGCAATTGCGGCGACATAGCGACCGGTGCGCTTATCCATAGGAACACCATCAAGCTCACGTAACAATTTTTGATTGTTTGAATCGTCATCACCATGTTCACCCGAATAGCGCGCCGAATAAATACCAGGCGCACCATTTAAATAATCTACACAAATACCCGAATCGTCCGCAACGGAAATAAGTCCTGTGTTTTTAAGACCGTCTTTTGCCTTGATAATAGCATTTTCTTCGAACGAAGTTCCGTCCTCAACAGGTTCGGGGAAATTATTATCATAATCTTTCTGACTTAAAACTTCAAAACCCATTGGTATTAGGATACGTTCAAGTTCGGTAAGCTTTTTTTGATTTTTAGTTGCAATAAATATCTTCATATTATTCACCCAAATCAAAAATCCCGTCAGCAAATTCCTTTGCGTTAAATGGCTGAAGGTCATCTATACCCTCACCAACACCCACATATTTTACAGGTATATTAAGTTCATTGTGAATTGCAATTACTATACCACCTTTTGCAGTGCCGTCAAGCTTGGTAAGAACAATTCCCGTGATGTCAGCAACGTTTTTAAATTCACGCGCTTGATTTACAGCGTTCTGACCCGTAGCAGCATCAAGCACCAACAAAGTCTCAACAGATGCTTCGGGCAGTTCGCGTTTGATAATACGGTAAATCTTAGCAAGCTCGTCCATAAGGTTTTTCTTATTATGAAGTCTACCCGCAGTATCACAAATGATAACATCAGCACCCTTTGATTTAGCTGATGCAATTGTGTCAAAAACCACAGATGCAGGGTCACTGCCTTCAACGCTCTTTACCATTGTAACACCAGCTCTGTCTGCCCAGATACCAAGCTGATCAATAGCGGCTGCTCGGAATGTATCGGCAGCACCTAACACTACCTTTTTGCCCGAGTTTTTAAGCATTAAAGACATTTTACCAATAGTTGTAGTTTTGCCGACACCGTTAACACCGATAACCAAAATCACAGACGGTTTTGTATCAAGTTTTAATACAGAATCGCACCCTAACATTTCAATGATAATACTGTGCATAATGCTTTTAATTTGTGTGGGGTCGGTAATGCCATCGTGTTTAACGCGTGCACGTAATTCATCACAAATTTTAAGCGAGGTTTCAACACCTACATCAGATATGACCAGCAGTTCTTCAAGTTCTTCAAACAAATCTTCATCGATTTTTGTAAAACTGTTGATTATGTTTGTAATTCCATCGGAAATACTCGCCTTGGTCTTTTGAAGACCAGCTTTGATTTTACTGAAAAGTCCCATTAAAATTATGCTCCCTGATTTTCAAGTAATTTCTTTTCAAGCTCTGCAACATTCAGCTCAAGCAGTTTGGTAACACCCTTTTCCTGCATTGTAACACCGTAAAGCATATCAGCAGCTTCCATAGTACCGCGACGGTGGGTAACACAGATAAATTGGGTATTAAAGTCAGAACGCTTCATATAGTCGGCAAAGCGGTCAACGTTAATATCGTCAAGCGCGGTGTCAACCTCATCAAGAAAGCAGAAAGGAGGCGCATTTACCTTCATAATTGAGAAGTAAATCGACAAAGCAACAAGTGCCTTTTCGCCACCAGAAAGACCGTTAAGACTTGGTACATTTTTTCCAGGCAGACGCGCCTCGATGTCAATACCACTTTCAAGCACGTTATCAGGGTCGGTAAGCTTAAGCTCTGCGCTACCGCCACCAAACAATTCTTTAAAGGTTTTGGTAAAGTTTTCGTTAATTTTATTAAAGCCTACAACAAACATTTCCTGCATTTGCGCGGTAAGCTGATTAATAAGCTTACGAAGTTCGGCGCGCGCCTTCTCGACATCTTCAACCTGAGCGTTCATAAAGTCATAACGTTCTTTAACCTCTTTGTACTCCTCGATTGCAGAAACATTTACATTACCAAGCGAACGTATTTTTGATTTTGTTTCAGCAAGCTTTTTCTTGGCGTCTGAAGGCTTGTCAATATCAATCGCAATACTTTCTGCCTCGCTTTTAGTGAGCTGATATTCATCGTATAACTGACGTATAACATCATCATACTCTTTTATCATAACCTCCCTGCGCTCTGTAAGGCGAGCAAGCTCACCGCCAATTTTTTCACGCTCTAAAGTACGCTCACGTTCACTTGAACGAAGCTCAACTCCTGATTTTTCAACTGCGTTTCGTTCACCCATAAGGTTTTCAATGGCCTTATTATACTCAATAATTTTATGCTTAATATTATCAATCTCATCTATGTGAGCGGCAATATCTGACTTAAGTTGTGAAATTTTATAGTCTACAGCAGCAATTTCGGCAGCAATTTCATCAGCTCGAGCCGCACGATTTGAAATTGAATTTTCTATATCATCCGCAGAGACTAAAAGCGCTGCTGCATCCTTTTTATTTTCAATGATTCGCAGTTTGATATCGGTTATCTCATTGGTTAAAGTCTCGCGATTCTGTGATAATGTATCCCTACCGCCTGTCATCCGGTCAATTTCTGCCTGAATCGATGCCTTTTGTGCCTCTAAATCGGCAATTTGCCTTGCAGCAGAATTTGACTTGTCATTAAGCAGTTTGATTTTTTCATCACTGTTATCGCGTTCTTCAATTAAAGAAGTTATGGTCGCATTTATATTGTTTAATAGGTCATCAATACGCTTAAGTTCTGCTAAAGCGCGTATTTTATCTTCATTTGCATTGGTTAAATCGGCGTTTACGGCAGTAATATCGGCATTAACCTCTGCCACTGCAGAAACAGCGGCATCAAGCAGCTTATGAGTTGATTTTTCTTTCTCATAGAGTTTTTCAATTTCAGACTCAAGACGTTTAATATCGGCGGCACGGCTGAGCATACCTGCCTGTTTTACAAGTGAGCCTCCCGTAAATGAGCCACCGGGATTAATAACCTGACCGTCAAGTGATACAACCTTTACGCGATAATTATATTTTTTTGCAAGCGTTGTAGCAGAATCAATATCTTCAGTAACAACAGTACCTGCAAGCAAATATTTAATAATGGATTCGTATTTTTTCTCAACATCTACAAGGTCTGATGCGACACCAACAAAACCATAAACATCGTCGAAACCATCTTCCTTAAACGAACGTGCGCTTATAGAAGATACAGGCAAAAATGTGGCTCGACCTGCATTATTTGTTTTTAAATAATTAATAGCACGCTTGGCGTCTGCTTCGGTATCAACAACAACATTCTGAATTGCATTACCAAGAGCTGTTTCAATAGCAACAGAATATTTTTTATCGACCGAAATAAGTTTGGAAATTGGACCGTGCACACCGCGCAATATGCCTTTTTCCGTCTCAGAAACAATCTTTTTAACAGCGTGTGAAAAGCCCTCCATGCTGTTTTCAAGCTCAGTAAGAATCTGCACACGGCGGCGCTTTGCTTCGATGTCAAGATGCAGTTCATTACTTTTGTCATTAAGCTCCTTAAGTTCAGCATTGCGATTCTCAAGTCTTAATTCATAACCTTTGATTGAATTCTGTAAGGATATAATTGTATCCTCCGTCTTATCCAAAAGAACTTTAGTTTCATCAAAATCGTTTGTAAGCGTTTCCTTTTCGGATTTGTTTTGATTTAACAAATCCTCAATTATACCTCTACGAGAATTAATCTCATCAATTGATGTATTAGAGGTTGTCATTTCAACTCGCAAATCCGATGTCTTAACTGACAATAAATTCAAAGTTTTTATTCGCTCTTCTATTTTACGCGAAATACTTTCGCTGTCGCTTAAAAGATTATTAAGGTTATTTTCAAGCTTTGAAAGCTTTTCATTTAATTCAATAATTACTTTTTCCTTTTCTACAGCCAGACTACGCTTATTTTCAATTTCCTGTTTAGCAGTACTGTCTGACTCCTCTAATGCAAGTCTTTCTGCGTTCAGGCGCTCAATAGTTTCGTTGTTATGCAAAATATCGTTATTTATAACCGAAATTTCACCCTCAAATTTTACAGTTTCTTCGTTAGAAGATGCAATTCTTTGTCGAATATTTTCAATCTGTGAGGTTATAAATGTAAATTGAGCAGTGTTTTGCTCCGATTTTGTATCAAAATCAGCAAGCGCCTCTTCTATTTCTTTATATTGCATCTGCGCAGTTGCGATTTTGCTTTCATGAGCGCGCAAAGCATCCTTTGAATTATTAAGAGTATATAACCACAAACCAATTTCGAGCTGTTTTTTATCCTCGGCAAGCTCTAAAAATTTTTCTGCCTTTTTGCTCTGCTCCTCCAAAGGTCCAACACGAGATTCAAGTTCATCTAAAATATCTTTAAGACGCAAAAGATTATCATCGGCAGCAGTAAGCTTTCGCTCTGCCTCGGTTTTACGGTATCTATATTTGGAAATACCCGACGCTTCCTCAAAAATGTCGCGTCTTTCATCAGACTTTGTGCTTATAATATTATCAATCTTACCCTGACCTATCATTGAATAACCGTCACGGCCAAGACCTGTATCCATAAAGAGCTCGTGAACATCTTTTAAACGTACAGAAACATTATTTATAAGATATTCACTTTCGTGAGAACGGTAAAATCTTCGCGTAATGGATACAAAATCATTATCAAAATTGAGTGTTCTGTCGGCATTATCAATATTAAGAGTTACCTCACAAAAGCCATGTGGACGACGTGTATCGGTACCGCCAAAAATAACATCTTCCATAGACTGACCACGTAAGCTTTTAGTGGATTGTTCACCTAAAACCCAACGTACAGCATCGGAAATATTACTTTTACCGCTACCATTTGGACCAACTACAGCCGTAATACCTCGACCAAATTTTAACACGGTTTTATCTGCAAAAGATTTAAAACCTTGAATTTGTATTGAACTTAAAAGCATTTTTATCTCCTTTCGACTTTGATTTCATAGTTATCAAGTGCATTATCGGGTTTAACTGTACAATCAAAGCCGAGTTTTTTTAAAGCAATTATATTTTCCTTACGTTGTCCAATCATCTTTGACACTGCAGAAGAATTAACATAAATAGTATATTCCCCCGCACTATCAAGCAATTTTTTCACATTTTCTAAATAAATTTTTGAATAACACAGCTCACTGAAAGCAGGATGCCAAGGCCCTGCTACATAACTGTCTTCTTCAATAGAGTGAAGTCCTAAACGTATGACATTAATATTTTTATCCATAAACATTAAAAGAAGTTTAGAACATAAACTGACTGCATCCTCCAACGTTTGAGGTTTATATTTATTGTCACTGTAAAGAGCAGCTAAGTCAGTATTTTTTAAAACTATTGTAGGATAAATTCGTACAGTATCCGGTTTTAATTCGATGATTTTTTTTGCTGTATTTATTGCAAAATCATCACAATCATTATACAGTCCTGTCATCATTTGAAGTCCCAGACTAAATCCATAATTCTTTATAAGCTTTGATGCATTTATTACATCCTGCGCAGTATGTCCACGATTATTACTTTTAAGTACATTATCATTAAGACTTTGCGCACCAAGCTCGATAGAAGTTACACCGTATTCCTTTAAAAGTATTAAAATTTCCTCGTCTATAGCATCGGGACGAGTAGAAATTCGTATACCTGACACAAGATTATTTCGTACAAATATGTTAGCGGTTTTAAGCAGTTCTAGCATATAATTGCGATTAATTGCTGTAAAGCTACCACCAAAAAACGCGATTTCAGTAGTTGTTGGATCATAAAATGGTGATTGTGTAGCAGTCGTTACAGCGTCTATGACATCTTGGGTTCTTGGTGCTGTATGCTTGCCGGTAATGTGACGCTGATTACAAAAACTGCACATATTAGGACAACCGATATGTGGAACAAAAATAGAAATGTTAGCGTGCTTACGGGTCATACAGACTCACCCATAAGCTTAAGCGCCTGTTTTGCAGCCATTTGTTCAGCCTGTTTTTTGCTTTTTCCAATACCTGTTCCAATAACATTTGAATTAAGGTGTACGGCTACAGTAAACTGCTTATCGTGATCAGGTCCTGTTTCATCAACAAGTGTATAGGAAACACTTTCTTCGGGGTTGCGCTGTATAATTTCCTGAAGTGTTGTTTTATAATCTTTAAAACTATCATCACTATGATGGTCTAAATCACGTAAAACCGTATTTAAAATATGTTTTTTTGCGGCACTCATTCCGCCGTCAAGATATATTGCCGCAAGCACCGATTCAAAAGCGTCTGCAAGGATTGAATCACGTTCTCTACCGCCGTTTTTATCTTCACCTTTTCCTAATTTCAAATACTCACCTATACAAAGCTCGCGTGAAAGAGTGCATAACGACTTTTCGCAAACCAAAGATGCGCGAAGTCTTGTAAGTTCACCCTCCGGCATATTAGGATATTTGTGATAAATATGGTCTGCAACTATAATTGACAACACCGAATCTCCCAAAAATTCAAGTCGTTCGTTCGAATGGGTGTTTCCCCTTACCTCATTTGCATATGAAGAATGAATTAAAGCATTTTTCAAAAGCTCTATATTATTAAATTTGTAGTTTAATTTTGTCTCAAGCGACTCCATTTAAATTACTCCGATTTAATTATATTTTCACTGATTGTATTAATAACATTTCTTTCCGTAAAGACAATTGCCTGGCGTATTGCATTTTTTATTGCCTTAGCATCAGAACTGCCATGGGCTTTAATAACAGGTTTACTAACGCCCAAAAGCGGTGCACCACCAACCTCTGAGCTATCCATCATTGATTTAAGTGCATATAAATCTTTTTTAAGAATTAACGCCGCTATTTTATTTATAATGTTTTTGTAAAGGGCCTGTTTAACCATCTTGAATAATGTAATCGAAGTACCTTCAATAAGCTTAAGCGCTATATTGCCTGTGTAACCGTCGGCAATAACTGCATCACAAACACCTTTTGGCATCTCACGAGATTCTATATTTCCAACAAAATTAATTGGTGCCTGCTTTAAAAGCTTGTAGGCTTCTACTCGTAATTCATCACCCTTTGTATCCTCGACACCAATATTAAGCAAACCTATTTTCGGATTGGTTATACCCTCTACCTTTTCAAGATATACACTTGCCATAATGCCAAATTGCGCCAACATTTCGGGTCGACATTCAGCATTCGCACCCATATCCATAAGCATATAATGACCATCTGGTGATGGAATAAGACCGCCAAGTGCCGGACGCTTTATACCCTTTATTCTTTTAACGATAAGAGTACCACCTACAACAATTGCACCCGTAGAGCCAGCAGATACAAAAGCATCGGCACGACCGTCACAAAGCTCTTTAAAAGCTAATGCCATAGAAGAATTTGAATGAGCCTTTAAAATGGTGGTCGGATCATCATGCATAGAGATAACATCATCAGTATCAACAATTACCAATTCACCAAAAAATTTTAAATTGTTTTCTATGATAATCTTTTCGATTTCAACCTTATTACCTGTAAGTGTGATTTCTGTTTTGAATTGATTAGATGCTTCTGCAGCTCCCTTAACAATTTCAAGCGGTGCATTATCTCCGCCAAAGGCGTCAACAACTATTCGCATAAATTTCACTCCCCTATAGTTTAAAAATAATCTAAAGCCCTATCTGCTAACGCCGCATATCGTTCGCGTTTGTCCCTAATATGCGATTGAAGCGGCGGTAATATACCAAAATTTGCACCCATAGGCTGAAAATTACTAACTGTATCGTCGGTAATATATCCAAGCAGCGCGCCTATCATTGTAAAATTAGGTAAAATAATAGGGTCTTTACCAAGCACTTTATTTGCAGCATTTATGCCAGCAATTATGCCCGACGCCGCCGATTCCATATAACCTTCAACACCCGAAAGTTGACCCGCAAAGAAAATATTATCAGACTTTTTGAGTGATAAATCACGTTTTAAAAGTTGTGGCGAATTTATAAATGAATTTCTGTGCATAACACCATAGCGTAAAAATTCCGCATTTTTAAGCGCTGGTATCATAGAAAATACTCTCTTTTGCTCAGAAAATTTTAAATTAGTTTGAAAACCAACAAGGTTATACATTGATCCACTTGCATTTTCTTTACGAAGCTGAACAACCGCCCAAGGCCTGTGACCTGTTTTAGGGTCACGTAAACCTACTGGCTTTAATGGACCAAATCTTATAGAATCAGCACCGCGTTTTGCCAACACCTCAATAGGCATACAGCCTTCATATACTTTTATTTGCTTGTCAAATTCGTGCAAAGGCGCAACCTCGGCAGAAATTAGCGCAGTATGAAAAGCCTCGTACTCATCCTTGTTCATAGGACAATTTATGTAGTCACCTACACCTGTATCATCGCGATCATACCGCGATGCAATAAATGCAGATGAAAAATCA
>JAZSBS010000106.1:0-6525 GCA_045602525.1 Acutalibacteraceae bacterium | reverse complement strand
GGTGTAGGTCTAGTTAAAGCGCTTCTATGTGATAAAAATTATACTGCTTTTACCACTAGTGTTCCAGAAGCAGTGACCATACCCGTTGCCACCGCTGAAAATGGTGCGCCAATAGTATATGACAGAACTGTTTTATCTGCGCTATCCGGTAGTAACGCGTTGCTAATAGGTTGCGGTCTTGGTCGCAGTGACGAAGCACGAAAATTAGTGATAAGAACACTTGAAAAAACACAAATACCAACCGTTGTTGATGCTGATGGCATAAATGCGTTGCAGGGTGGCATAAATATAATCAGAAAGATGAATGTCCCCGTAATTTTAACACCACATCCTGCCGAGATGGCACGGTTGTGTGACACAACTACTGAACAGGTTGAAGCAAATCGTATTAAATTTGCCAAAAAGTTTGCCGTGGAAAACAATTGCATTTTAGCGCTTAAGGGTACTAATAC
Source organism: Acutalibacteraceae bacterium (assembly GCA_045602525.1). GTDB lineage: Bacteria > Bacillota > Clostridia > Oscillospirales > Acutalibacteraceae > UBA737. The sequence goes on along the minus strand of JAZSBS010000106.1, from coordinate 6,073 downwards.
AATCGTTGCTACACCAAACGGCAGAATTTTTTTTAATACAACAGGCAACGACGGCCTAGCCACAGGCGGTAGTGGCGATGTGCTTTCTGGTATGATTGTCTCACGTTTGGCGCAGGGCTATGACCCACTGACTGCTGTTCTTAACTCTGTGTGGATACACGGTGCAGTTGCTGATAAATTAGCAGAAGGTATGCATACACGTGCGATTTTACCTACAGATATTATTGAGGGGCTTAAAACAATTTCAGATTAGGTGATTTTTTGATTAAAAGATTATTTGTTTTACCTCTTGTATTGTTGTTTATCTGCGGTTGTGCCGAAAAAACGTCAGTAACCCCAGTCCTTAACAATATTTCTTTTACGGCCGAAATTTATTACGGTGATGCTGAATTTATAGCCAATACGGAATTAACACAGGACGCTTTAAATTTAGTTGTGACAGAGCCGAAAGAAATTAAGGACTTAATTCTAAACGTCACAAAAAACGGCGTAACGGCGGAATTTAAGGGTGTGACATACACTCCTGATATAAACCCGATGCCAGATAGTGCAATAATACAGGTTTTGTATAATGTTTTAAGTGATATAAGATCTTCGCAAAACATGGCAGTATGTTACGAAGAAAATTGTATAATTAAAGGCAATGTAGACAGCTATGAATATGAGTTTGAATTTTCACCGTCAGGACTGCCGATTTCACTCGATATAGATAACCTTGATTTAGATATTGAATTTAAAAACGTGACCGTAAATTAAAGGATGTTTATTGTGATAAAGGAAAACGCAAAACAAATGATGCAAAAATTAGACTTTCCAATCAATGCGCAACAAGAATTGTTATCAACACTTGATGTGCTTTTGAATTCACATGAATTTTTGGAAATTGTATACCGTTACAAAAAAGAAAATTTTGATTATTCAAAGATGCTTGAAGATACAAAAAATCTTGCTTTAAAGCATAGTGTTTGCGAATATACAGCATATATCTTGATGCTTATTTGTATGACGCCCGAACTACATAAAAAATATACTCAAAAGTACATTGATGACGAAATATTTTACGCCACAATAGCCGACTTAAAATATAAGCTTGAAGAGTGTAGATTGGTTCACGGAAAGTGTGGTACTTTTGTGCCTGGGTGGTATAAAGGTTTTTTTGAAATGAAAATCTTTGCCCTTGGGCGATTACAATTTGAAATTAACCACACTTGGTTTGAGTGTGATGTTGACGGCGTACATATACCAAAGGGAACCAAAGCATTAAGTGTACATATACCTCGCACAGGTACAAAACTTGACCATTCATTAGTGTTGGACTCGTATAATATGGCAAAAGAATTTTTTAAAGATGAATTTGATGATAATGTTATCTTCATCTGCAACAGTTGGTTGCTTTATCCTTGGAATAGGGAAGTTTTGAAAGAAGGCTCGAATCTTGCGCAGTTTTATGATGATTTCACGATTGTTCGGTCTGGTGAATATGCAAACTACAGCGAGGCATGGCGCCTTTTTGATTGCCTGTATGATGGCAATCCAGATAATCTCCCAAATGATACATCACTACGCCGCGCTTATATTAAGCGTATTAAAAATAAGCAACCAATCGGTCACGGTACAGGTGTGATTGTTTATAACAGATGATAAAACCTCGGTAGATTTCTACCGAGGTTTTATATATTGACACTTTTTGCGTTTAATAATTCTGCATCTTCTTTTACATGGGTTATCAGCAAGACAGGTTTATTTTTATCAATAAACTCGCGTTTAATTATCTTTGCAGCAATCTGCTTGTTGTCGATATCAAGTCCGTTAAAAGGTTCATCGAGTATCAGTGCATCACCTCCATAGGCGATAGCGCGAATAAGTGCTACTCGGCGCTTCATACCGCCACTGAGTGCAGCAGCTTTCTTTTTTCGAACATCATACAAACCCATTTCTTTTAGTAAATTATCAGCAATAGCATATTGCTCTTTTGAAAGTACAAGGCGAATATTTTTTTGAATATCAAAATTTTCGAGTAATCTGTCCTCTTGAAAAACAGTGGATATTTTTTTTGGTACAATAATATTGCCGTCATCAGCATCTTCAAGTCCTAATATAATGCGCGCAACGGTAGTTTTACCTGAGCCTGACGAACCGTAAAGCTGTACACATTCTCCTATATTTACAGATAAATTAAAATTCTTTAAAATTTGAAGTTCACCATAAGAAAAAGAGACATTTTTAAGATCAATCATTTGACACGACTTCGTTTCTTGTAAGATATTTTTTACAGAGAAATTTAAGCAATATTTCAATTATAATACTTAAAACAACCACCGTAAGTGTTACGGCGTAAACCTCATCAAAATTTACGTTGCCTTTGCCTTGCCACAGAAGTGTACCAAGCGAAGTGTGCGGCAAGCAGATAACCTCTGCCGCGACTCCGGATTTCCATGCAAGACCTAAAGCGTTGACGCAGGATGTAATTAGGTTTGCTGTAATGCTTGGTAATTTGACGCATACAAGTGTTTTATGCTTCGATAAATTAAATACTTTTGACATTTCTAAAAGTGATTTATCGGTATTTTTAAGTCCATCGTGTACCGTTTGCCATATAAGAGGTGAAACCATAAGACATACAATTAAAACAGGTAGGGTAGAGTTATCAAAGAAAAGGTACATTAAAATTATAATTGCCACAACAGGAATTGCGCGAATAATTTTTAAAATGGGGGATAGTAGGAAATAGATGAGCTTTGAAATATGTGTAATTATTCCAAGCAAAAAACCGATTACAGCACCTATAACATAGCCTAAAAACACCCTTGCAAGTGTAAGCAATTCTGCCTTTATAAACGGCACGGTAAAGGCAATTTCACTCCATTTTTTAAATACAGTAAAAGGACTTGGCAGTATAAGTAATAATAACTCATTATTATGACTTACAAGACGGGAAGCGGCCTCCCAAATAAGTATCCAGAAGGTCGCTATAAGTATTGCCTTTATTACATTTTTAAAAATAAATCGTTTAGTCTGCGTTGTAGTAGAGATCATCAGCTGGTAATTTACCTCCAATAGATGTTGGGTCTGCGTTAAACAGTACATTATAGTATCCGTTTACATTGTTTTTCATATCCTTTCCTGTTACATAGCAAAGGTTACAGGTGGGGATTGCTTTTTTTGCTATGGCAGCGCTTGCGGTAATTTTGTATGTTTCACAAAAGGCAGCGGTTTGATCAATGTTTTCAGTAGCAAATTTAATTGATGCTTCGTATTCACTGAGGAACTTTTCAACAGCCTTGGGGTTTGCATCAACATAACTGTTTAGTGCGATAACGCATCCCATCATAAGCTCTGTATCGGATACCTTTGACCATTCGTCGTTAATGCTGAGCGCGCGTCTAAGTTCTGTGTTTTTAACCATAACGGTTGTTGCAGCTGGTTCAGGCGCCATAGCAACTTCTGCTTCACCGCTTATTAGCTTTGCAACAAGGTCTTCGCTTGAAACAAAGTTAATTGTAACGTCATTTACGGGGTCGATGCCGTTTTCGGTAAGAATATAATTTAAAATATATTCGGGATTTTGACCTTTACCTGTTGAGTAAATTGTTTTGCCCTTAAGGTCAGCAACAGTCTTGATTGTGTCGCCTTTTTCAAGGATTGAAAGTACACCGTTAGTGTTAACAGCAAGCATTCTTACCTTACCACTGATTTTTTCATTGTTATAAAGTGTAGCGGCTACATTGGTTGGAACAGATGCAATGTTGATTTCACCCTTTATAAATTTGGGCACTATATCTGTAGCGGCGCTTGCTACCGTAAATGTGTAGTTATTTGCCGTAAGTTTTGCATCACTATCAGCATTTAATTTTGCCATACCTATTCCTGTAGGACCTGTCATATACGCTACAGACATATCAACTGCTGTATATGTTGGTTCGCTTTGCGTATCGGGAGCAGAAGATGTAGTATCATTACCGCCGCATCCGGCAAGTGCAAAGATGAGTGTGAGTGTTAAAAGGATTGCCAATAATTTTTTCATTTTTATCACCTTATTTTATAATTTTAAAGTTGTGACCATTTCTGTTTATAAGTTTTTTTGATTCTAATGATTCTATATCACGGTAAATGCTTGTTCTGCCAACCTGAAGTCTGCGAGCAAGCTCTGCCATACCGAACCCTAATGATATATTACCATCGCAGTCTGCTTGTGACAACAGATATTCATACAATCTTTCTTCGGTAGATTTTGCAGTAAAAGCATCAAGCTTGCGATTTAAAAAACGGATACGGTCACTAAGATATGTAATATAGTTTATTGAAATTTGAGGATACTGTTTTAGAACATCGCAAAACTTTTCCTCGGAAATATATAAAATTTCGCAAGGTGTTTTTGCTGTGATGCTGCTCATACCGTCCTTCCAACTGCCAAAAATCGATGCCGCGCCAAAAAGGTCATTTTGCGATATTGTGCGTATAGTTATCGCATCACCAACATCGTTATGACGTTTAATGATAGCACAACCACTTGTAATAATACCTATCATACCGTTTTTATAAAGCTGTTCACCTTTATTGATGTTAACAGTTTTTTCAAAAAAATTAAGAATCTGTGTAATTTCATCATTAGATAAACCTTCAAACAAAAAGCAGTTAATGGTACACACCTCCTATTTTAAAATTGTGTTCCAAATAGAACACTTTAATTATAATTATACACATAAAAATAAAAAAAGCAAGACGTAAATTGTCTTGCTTTAAAAAAATTATCTTTTAAATATGTTACCACCATTACAATCGATACCAACTATAAGCGGAAAATTATTAAATTCGAGTTGTTTTACGGATTCGCAACCTAAATCATCAAAGGCAATAACACGGCTTGAAACAATGCTTTTTGCAGCCAACGCTCCCGCGCCGCCTATAGCACACAGATAAACCGCTTGGTTTTTTATAATTGAGTCAATTACTTCTTGATTCCGTTCACCCTTACCAATAGTTGCTACAAGTCCCATATCATGAAGACGTGGAGTAAAACTGTCCATACGAGATGAAGTTGTAGGTCCACAACTACCAATAACCATGTCATTAGGTGTAGGCGTTGGACCAGCGTAATATATCACTGAATTATGAATCGGGTAGGGAAGAGTTTCTTTATTTTTAATAAGTTCAAAAATACGTTTATGTGCAGCATCACGACTTGTATAAACCGTGCCGCTTAAATATACCTTATCTCCAGCACATAGTTTATTACAAAAAGACTTTAATTCGTGCGTATTTATGTAATATTCTTTCATTTATTTATATCTGCAAAAAGAGTTTCAAACTGTTCTGTAAGTTCACGGTTATCGGTGTTTTTTTGACTAACGTGCTCGCGTGCTGTAGCAAGAGAGGTAACAAGCGTATCCACCTTAGCAACAAAATCATTTGAGGTCTGCATGATCTCTGCCTTAAGGGCAGCAAGTTGTTCGTGGGCATTATCAATTGAGTGAAGATTTTTTTCTACCTCGCGGTTGGTAATATCACGTGTTTCGGCAGAATTTTGCATAATTGACTTTGCGTTTGCCTGTGCCACAAGATAAAGCTTGCCTATGTTTTGTGAAAGGCGCTCGATTTCGTCATATTTGTCGGTATATTCTTTAAGCTGAGCCTCAACAGCCGCTTTTGCCGCCTTAACATCGTTAAGTTTAGCATTAACATCAGCGATGGTGTTATCAAGCGTATCAATTTTTTCGTTTAAAGCAGTCTCTTTTTCCGAAAACTTTTTATGTGACTGTTCTATATATTCAATAACATCGTCACAGTTAAAACCAAAAAAACTTTTTCTGAAACCAACTGACATTTTATTCATCCCTTTATTTTAGATTTCCATACAAAATATAGTATAGCAGATAATTTTCTATTTTACAAGAAAAAAATCTGCTATAGTTATTATTTATTAAATTCCGGGTCTATATCAAGTGTTGCAAAATAATCATTCATACTCTGCGCGCGACGGATAAGCTTTACGTTGCCGTCAGGTTTTAGCATAAGCTCTGCGCAGCGCAACTTACCATTATAATTATAGCCCATAGAGTGACCGTGCGCACCT
>JAZSBS010000105.1:0-3344 GCA_045602525.1 Acutalibacteraceae bacterium | reverse complement strand
GACAAGGCATTCGCCGGCGCTGATACCTTAGCTACTGCTTACACCTTGTCACTTGCAGTTAAAAAGATAAAACCCGACCTGATTTTCTGCGGAAGACAGACCTTGGTTGGTGATACTGCTCAGACAGGACCAATGCTTTCGATATTGTCGGAAACAAATCTTATAACCAATGTTATGAGTATAGATGAAATCGGTGAAACCGTCACTTGTACCACCCGTGATAACGGAACTGAAAAAGTGTCTGTACCTGCTCTTTTGACCATTGAGCGTATTAACAATTTGAGATTGCCAAGTATAATGTCAAAACTTGGCGAGGTTGAGGTTTGGTCGGCTGAAGAAATCTGCGCAGATGTAAATAAATGCGGTCTTATAGGCTCACCCACAAAGGTTCTGAAAACCTTTGAGAATGAGTCGGGTAAGAGAAAATGCAAGTATATTACTGCAAACGAGCTACCCAAAGTAATATCCGAAAGTTTAAAGAAGCGAAATGTTGAGTTGGAAAAAAACGTGACTAATTCACAGAAGCTCAGTAGGGTAGTTATAGTGGGCGAAGGACCGCGTCCTTTTGCCGAAAAAATAAGTGATGATATAACTGTTTTGCCTCTTATTTGTGCCGAAGACTTGGCAAAAAAGATTACCGAATTAGAGCCTAACGCGGTGCTTTGGGGCAGTGATTCAATTTCTAAAAAGGTAGCGGCTCAAGTTGGCGCAATTTTGTGCTTGGGTCTTTGTGCCGATTGCACCTTGCTTGAAACTGACGGCGAAGAATTATATATGTACCGCCCTGCATTATCAGGCAGTGTTATTGCAAAAATTATTAGCCGTACAAAACCTGCTATGGCAACGGTTAGAACTACCCAAAATGCTTCTGATGTCGTAGTTGCGGCAGGCTACGGAGCCAAAGATAACCTTGATTTAGTTAAAGCGTTTGCAGACAAAATCGGCGCAGATATGGTGACTACCCGAAAGGCTGTGGATAACGATATTTTACCTTATAGTATGCAGGTAGGTCTTACGGGTAAAACGGTAAGTCCGCTTGTTTATATAGCGGTAGGTGTGTCGGGCGCAGTTCATCACATTGCAGGCATGCAAAAATCAGGTACTATTATTGCAATTAACTCTGATAAAGATGCTCCCATTTTTGATTATGCCGATTATGGTATTTTATGTAATGTGGAGGATGTACTGAAATGAAAGTGGAAAGATTAACCCCACAATGTATTTCTTGCCTTTTGAATAAACATTTAAATACATTTCCAACTAATTTTTCTGATGCGCAGAAAACCAAGTATATGCAAGGAGTGCTCAAAATTATCGGTAATGCTGATATGAGTATGAGCGCACCTGAAATTTTAGAACTTATTAACGAGCACAGACAAAAAATGGGAATAGTGATGGACTTTTCGGATATAAAAACTTATTTCAATGAGTTATTGCTTTCCATTGAAGAAAATATTGACGTTAAAATTGAGAATTCCGCAAATCCTTTAAAAACAGCAATACAGTATGCGATGGCAGGAAATTTTATTGATTTCGGCTCAATGAAGACGGTTGATGAAGAAAAACTAAAAGAAACGCTTGACAATGCAGAAACAATAACTATTGATAAAAAAGTGCTTGAAAAATTCAAAAGAGAAATATCTAATGCCCAGAACATCGTATATCTTACTGATAACTGTGGTGAAATTGTGTTAGATAAATTGTTAATAAAGCAAATTTTACGTATTAACAAAAATGTTAATATTAGCGCTGTTGTTCGTGGAAAGCCTGTGCTTAATGATTGTACGAAAGTAGATGCAGACCAGATTGGTTTGGATAAATTAGTGTTAGTTATTGATAACGGAACTGCCGTTCCTGGAACCGTTCTCGGCAGAATTTCCCCAAAAGTAAAATGCCTTATTGATAACGCTGATTTAATAATATCTAAGGGTCAGGGGAATTTTGAAACACTTCACCACTGCGGCAAAAACATTTATTATCTGTTCCTTTGTAAATGCAAAATGTTTGCGGATCGCTTTGGTGTTGATGTGTTAAACGGTATGTTTATAAACGATAATATGTTTTTTGAGAAGAGTATTTAGCCTAACTTTTCTTTTGATATGATTTTCGTTATTGCACATGTCTAAACATAGGAAAAGAGGTGCTTAGAAGCACCTCTTTTTTGCTTAATTAGTTAAAACTTTATTATAAGTTTTATTTCATGCTGTTTTCGTAAGACTCGATCATCTTTTTAAACGTGTGACCCGTACGGCTTTCATTGACAATACCGTTATCGGAAGACTCATTTTCATCAGTTTTTTCGGCATTTTTTATAGATTTATGGCGTTTTCGCAAGGTGGACAAATGTTTCTCTACCGTCTCTCCCGAGAATATCTTTACCGAAATCTCAACTGTGCCTTCTTCAACAGGGGTTACATAAATCTTGTCAATATATCTGTTTATAAACGCAGAGTCAATCATATTCTGACTTGCTTCATTTTCAGCCTTTAGTAAAATGTTACGTATCTCTTCAATCTTCTGCTTATATTCGGAGCGTGAATTGATTTCATATTCAATTTCCTGAATAGCCGAGTAAACTTCCGCAGATTCATCGGTGATTTGTTTATTCATCTCAACAAAATCTCTATCGCTGATTTGCCCTGCAATATTATACTCAAGCAACTTTGATTTTTTCTTTGAAAGAAAAACAAGTCGGTCTTTTAACTTTTGCAGTTCGCCCGATGAACTATCTTTCGCTAAAACTTCAGCATACATGTTTGTGTATTCTTCAATAATCAGCTTTGCATCCTCGGCGGTGTCCTTAAATACTTCGTAAAGAACCTCTTTGATTTCTTCTTCGTAAATAGTGAACGATGGACAAGAGTCAGTACCGTTATTGATTTTACCACTGCATATCCAACGGGATAACACATTGCCTTTGCGGTCTTTACTGTCCTTGCGGTAGTAGAGTTTTCCGCAATGGGTGCAGTACATTTTTCCCGTTAAAAGATTGGGGTGGTTGCACAGATTCTGCCTATTCTTTACATCACGGCTACGCCTTCTGAGAACAGCATTGGCTTTTTCCCATAATTCTTCATCAACAATAGCAGGAACAATTTCGCCGGTTTCATCCTTAAACATAACCCATTCTTCAGGCGGTAAAAACTTTTGCTTTTTAGTAAACATATCAATAATCTTTACCTTGTTGCCAACATAGTAGCCCTTGTATTTAGGGTTGGAAATGGTGTTAGACATTGTGCTGTGGCAGATACGCTTACCATTGTTGTTGCGGTAGCCTTTGTTCCAAAAGATTTCCTCAATCTGCTTCATACTATATTGGTCAGTTGCGTAAAGCTCGAATAATT
>JAZSBS010000104.1:0-4003 GCA_045602525.1 Acutalibacteraceae bacterium | reverse complement strand
CTTTCTCGGCAAAGGTGAAAGCGTAGAATTCTCAAATTTCACGGTTGCTCATTTTTTACCGATAATAATAACTATTGGAATTTTATTTTTGATTTACCGTTTTAGCGGTAATATCAAGGATATGAAAAACGAAAAGGTTTTCCGTTACATAATTGCTTTCACTTTGATTATCAGTGAAATGTCTTATTATTGGCGGCTTATTGCAATGCCTTCGCTCGGTCCCAACCCTGTTGACCATCTTCCTATTACGGTTTGCGGTTGGGTTGCAATTTTCGCAAGTTATATGGTTATCGGTAAATCGCAAACCCTGTTTGATATTTCTTATTTTTGGGGTCTTACAGGTTCTATTTTCGCCCTTATTACCCCAACCGTTATCACATATACCGGTCCTACTAGATTCCGCTATTATCAGTTCTGGTCAGAACATTTAGTAATATATATCGCAGTATTCTATATGATTTTTGTACACAAGATGCGCCCCAACATAAAATCCTTCTTAAAGGCGTATATTGGTATTGTTATCTTGGCAGCAATAGCATATTTTGCAAACCAACTCATAGGTCCGGGCGCCAACTATTTATTTATGGCGCGTCCCGAAGACACCCCCTCAATTTTAGACGTTCTGCCCCCAAACTTCGCTCTTCGTCTATTAGTTATGGCGTCAGCAATCACTCTCTTGTTTGTTATTGTGTACCTACCCTGGTATATAAAAGACAAAAAAGTCACCAAAACAGCAGAAACCAAAGAAAAAGAATTAGCAGAGGTTTGCAACTGATAATCTATCCCCCACCAAAAAAATCGGTGGGGATTTTTATATGTTATAATAATCATAAATAACACCATTTTGAAGAGGAATTTTGGTGGATTTTTCATTGAAAAATCATTGCATGAAAAGGCGAAATATGTTATTATTGTTAAAAATATTTCGAGGAGAAAAATTATGGATGCAATTTTGAACTTCTTTACAGGCACGTTAAACACTGTGGCTTGGATGTACATTCTTTTACCCTGTGTTGCAATCGGCGGTATTTTCTTTACCGTTCGTAACAGAGCAATCCAATTCGGGAAACTCGGATACGCTCTTAAAAACACTATTGGTAAGGTTTTTAACAAGCAAACTGCCAAAGACGGCTCGGTTACTCCTTTCCAAGCTGTAACAACAGCACTTGCCGCAACAGTTGGTACCGGTAACATCATTGGTACTAGTCAGGCAATTGCTATGGGTGGATACGGCGCATTGTTCTGGCTTTGGATTGCAGCACTCCTTGGTATGATAATTAAATATTGCGAGGTTACGCTTTCTGTTCATTACAGAGAGAAAAACAAAAAAGGTGATTGGGTCGGCGGACCTATGTATTACATAACAAACGGACTAGGCAAAAATTGGAAATGGCTTTCGGTTCTATTTGCTATTTTTGCAATCCTTGCTTCGTTTGGTATCGGTAACCTTTCCCAAGCAAACAGTATTTCAAGTTCAATAAACAACGTTTTCGTATCGTTCATTCCTTCTGCCGAAAGCAGCACGGCAATCATCAGCCTTATAGTAGGTATTGTTATTGCTCTAATTTGTGCTCTTGCTCTTATCGGTGGCATCAAACGCATTGGTAAGGTGACAGAACTTCTTGTTCCCTTTATGAGTATTTTTTATATTGTTTGCGCACTTGTTATAATCATCTTAAATATTGGAAATATCGGTGAGGCTTTCAAAAATATTTTCGTCGGTGCATTCACTCCTAAAGCCGTTTGCGGTGCCGCTTGTGGTATTGCGATTAAAGAGGCGCTTGTATGGGGTCTTAAAAGAAGTGCATTTTCAAACGAAGCAGGTCTTGGTTCAGCCGGTATTGCTCACGCGGCTGCTGATACCGACAGTCCCGTAAAACAAGGTCTCTACGGCATTTTTGAAGTATTTGCAGACACTCTTGTTGTCTGCACACTTACAGGTCTTACTATCATTATAAGTGGCATTGATATCAACTTCGGTACAGCGGTAAGTTCAGAACTTATAACCGCCGCCTTTGCAACTGTTTTGGGACCGAAAGTTGCTTCGGTTTTTGTTGCAATAGCACTTTTCCTATTCGCTTTCTCAACAATTCTTGGTTGGGCTCTCTACGGCACACGCTGTGTTGAGTATCTGTTTGGTGAAAAAACTTCTAAGATATACCAGGTTATATTCTGTGGAGTTATCATCTTGGGTACCACAACGTCACTCGAAGTTGTATGGAATCTTGCGGATACGTTTAACGGACTTATGGCAATACCTAACTTCATTGCTTTGTTTGCGTTGTCGGGCGTGGTTGCTAAACTGACCAAAGAACATTTCGGAAATAAATTAAAGAAATAAACCTTTCCCCATTTTTAATCTCTATCCGTTCGGTTTTACGAGCGGATTTTTTATTGAAAAACATTGATTTTTATGAACAACTTGTGTATAATTAGTATGAAAAGTATAATAAATATAACTAACGATATGGAGGTCATTATGGGAAAAGGTAAATTTATAGGAGTATGCAAAGTAGGAGAAAAGGGGCAAATAGTAATTCCGAAAGAAGCCCGTGATATGTTTGGCATTACCCCTGGAGATTCTGTTGTTGTTTTATGTGATAAAGAAAGAGGAATGGCATTGTTAAAGGCAGACACAATAGAAGAATTCACCGACGGTTTACTGAAAGGATTAACTTCAAATGATTGAAACAAAAAATCTGACAAAAAAATTCAAGGATAAAACAGCGGTTGATTCACTAAACCTCAAAATTAAAAAAGGTGAGATTTTTTCACTGTTGGGAACCAATGGTGCAGGTAAAACCACCACCATCAAAATGCTTTCTTTTTTGAGCGACGCAACGAGCGGCGAAATTCTTGTTGAAGGCAGGTCAGCAACAGATAATGAACACGCCATAAAGGAAATATTGAATTTATCTCCGCAAGAAACAGCCATTGCTCCCAATTTGACGGTTTTGGAAAATTTAGAGTTTATGTCGGGTGTATATGCAATTAAAAACAAAGACGAAAAGATATCAGAACTTACAAAAATTTTTAATCTTGAAGGAATATTAAAGCAAAAGACAAAAACATTGTCGGGCGGTTGGCAGAGAAAATTATCAATCGCCATTTCCCTTATAAACAACCCCAAAATACTGTTTTTAGATGAGCCAACCCTTGGTCTTGACGTAATTTCTAGAAGAGAGTTATGGAAAATCATTGAAGGTTTTAAAGGGACTATTACCATAGTCCTTACAACTCATTATATGGAAGAGGCTGAAAGGTTATCTGATAGAATAGGCATAATGGCAAACGGAAAATTAAAGTGTGTCGGAACGCCCGAAGAATTGAAGAAAATTGCGAAAACCGATAACTTTGAAGATGCTTTTATCAAATTGGCAACGGGAGAAGAAATATGAGGATTTTGAATTTTGCAAAAAGAAATTTTAAGGAAATTATCCGCGACCCTTTAAGCATAATCTTTGCAATTCTCTTGCCGCTTTTTTTGCTATTTATTTTTCAGCAGTTTGAGATACCGAGTGAAGCATATGATTTAGAAAACTTCACTCCCGGAATTATAGTGTTCGGCTTTTCTTTTATAACTCTGTTTACGGCTACGTTGATTGCAAAGGACAGAAGCACCTCACTTATTGCAAGACTGTGTGCAAGTCCTATGAAAACGAGCGATTATATTTTAGGATACGTTCTTTCGGTCTTACCTATTGTTATTTTACAAAACGTATTATTCTTTATAACCGCTCTTATTTTAGGTTTGAAATTTAATATCAACATTTTATTTGCTATCATTGCAGCCCTGCCTATTTCGGTTCTGTTTATTATTTTAGGAATACTAATTGGTTGTATTACAACCGAAAAATCAGCAAGTGGAGTTTCAAGTGTGGTTGTGCAACTTGTCGCATTTACAAGTGGTATGTATTTTTCAAGTGATATGATTGGAAAAGGATTTGAAATTGTTTGTAAAATTCTTCCCTTCTCAAATTGCTTGAACATTATAAAAGGAATT
>JAZSBS010000103.1:0-4327 GCA_045602525.1 Acutalibacteraceae bacterium | reverse complement strand
CTGATTAGCAACCCAACAGCAAAAACTATTGCGATAAGGCCTTTATTAGAGTTATAGCTTTTTCTTCGCATTTTCATCCCTCCGTTATTACATAATAAGCAAAAACAAAAATTTTGTTACATATATAAAGAAAAACGGTCTGTTTACAATAAAACAGACCGTTAAATTCGTTTTTATTATTTTGACTTACAAAGTTTTTTCACTTCATCAAATGTATCTATAATGTCAGTTTTTGGCTTTTTGGTTAAAAGACTTATAACAATAATCACAGAAACACCAACAATAAATGCAGGTAAAAGCTCATAAATATCAAATATTGTACCGTCAATAAACGCGCCAGTAAGTTTATCTCCAATTATAAATCCATCACGTAACCATTTGTAAATGAATACCACGGCACCGCCAGAAATCATACCCGATATAGCCCCCTGCTTTGTAGTGCGTTTCCAGAAAAGTGCGCAAAGCACAATCGGACCAAACGCGCCACCAAAGCCTGCCCATGCAAATGATACTATGCCGAATACCGAGCTATTTGGATTCCACGCAAGGAAAATGGCAATTATAGAAATCACAATAACAGAAACACGTGCGACCCACATAGATGTTTTTGCAGACATTTTTATACCAAATGTCTCTTGTAAAATATTTTGTGAAACACTTGAAGCGGCTGCAAGTAACTGTGAATCAGCAGTAGACATAGTTGACGCCAAAATACCAGCAAGTATGATACCAGCCGTAATCGAAGCAACATAACCATATTTGCTTAAAAATTTTGAAATATCAACAATTATTGTTTCTGCTGCCGATGCATCTGCATATACAGGCAACACACCTTTTTGCATAAGTGAGTAACCAACCACACCAATAAGAACCGCAACACCCATTGAAACAACAACCCAAACAGATGCCACACGTCGTGAAAGTTTGAGTTTCTTTTCATCTTCAATGGCCATAAAGCGAAGCAAAATGTGTGGCATACCAAAATAGCCAAGACCCCAAGCAAGTGTAGAAATTACGGGTAAAGTACCATAACTACCTGTTTCACCCGTTGCAACACTAAAGCCTTTAAACAGGTCAAGATATCCGTCTAGTCCTCTAACATTACCAAATATGTTACTAAAGCCGCCTGCTATACCCTCGCCAAAACCAACAACAACAACCAGAGCAATAGTCATAATTATACTCTGAATAAAGTCGGTGGTTGATGCCGCGAAGAAACCGCCTAAAGTACAGTATACAATAATTACGATTGCGCTGAGTATCATTGCAAGATGATAATCCATACCAAAAAGTGATCCAAACAACTTACCACATGCCGCAAAACCCGATGCAGTATATGGCACAAAGAAAACAATAATAAACAACGCCGCTATAGTGGTCATTATCTTAGCCTTGTCAGCGAAACGCTTTGTAAAGAAATCGGGCAACGTGAATGCGCCGATATGATTACTATAAACGCGAAGACGTTTTGCAACGAACAACCAGTTCAAATATGTACCAATTGCAAGACCAATAGCCGTCCAGCTCGCTTCGGCAAGACCACCCATCATAGCAACAGCCGGTAGTCCCATGAGCAACCAACCGCTCATATCAGACGCCTCCGCACTCATAGCGGTAACAAGCGGGCCCAGTTTTCTGCCGCCTAAATAAAAATCGTCGGAAGTCTTGTTTCTTCCTGATACTGCAATACCAATACCCACCATCATAAACATATATATGACGATGGTACCCAGTATTACCCAATCATAACCTGTCATTTAAAACACCTGCCAAAATTAATTGGTGATATTATAACATATCAATCCTTAAAAATCAACATTTTAAATAAGCTTTAGAATTTATTTTATTTAGTAGTTCCTGTTGACTGATGAAATAATTATTGTATAATAATTATTAGGAGGGTTATTTATGTCTAAAAAGAAACTAATTATTATAATTGTATCAGTTGCATCTTTGCTCCTAATTTTATTTACTCCTATACCAAAAAACATTAAATTATCTAACGGCAATGCATTTTCCCTTACCTCGCTTACATATAAAGTAATATTTTGGGATATGTACAAGGATAGTGACAAACCGTATAATAAATCGAAATTTTTGCTTGTTCCCAATAATTTTAAGTCTACACAGTCACTTTGGGATAAAATGTATCCTGATTTAAAAAGCGACGGTTACGGTGCTGTTACTATGTATGTCACAATCACCAAAAAGGACAAATTTGGAATTACCGTCACCGAAACGTTTAGTTTAAATGGAAACGAGTCAAATAATGTATGTTATATTGATAAATCAACATTTGAAAAAGTATGTAGAAACATAACATTTGGTGATTTAAGTTTGGGTAGAACTCTGATTATAAGCTGTGATGGTGAAATTTTAGAAAGTTATCCAGCTCAATTTAATAAAATTTTTAAAATCACACCGTCAGATATTGCAACAACTATTATCGAAGATAACAACAATAACGATAATAGTAGTGTTGATACAGATTCTGTTAAAAGTGATACTCAGGGTGACACTCAAAATGAAAGTATAAGCACATCTTCTTCAATCGACAGCTCGGAACCGTCAAGTATATCAAGTTCTGAAACAAACACATCGCAACAAGATAATTCAAGTATAGATTTACCCTTGCACAAGCCTAAAGGATTTTGGTATCAAAACGTTCATAAATATCCCGAACATTACGATCAAAAATCAAAGCTTTTAATGCCATACCTGGTTGTTGAGCCTGAAAATTATGACCCCAACAAAAAGTATCCCGTAATACTCTATTTTCACGGCGCAGGTGACGGTTATCCAAAAAGAGAAGATGACGAATACGAATATCAATTAAGATTCAATCAACGACAAGCATTTCAATTTATCGATGGATATATTTACTGCTACGAATGGTTAGACCAAGCAATAATAATTATGCCACAATTAAACAATGGGAATTGGTGGAATTTTTATCCTGAAGAAGATGGTCCGCTTGATGCCGCAATGCGTATTTTTAACAAAGTTACTACCGAATTTTCTTGCGACAGTAGCCGATACTATGTTATGGGACCATCAATGGGCGGATATGCAACGATGGAAGTTGCGGCAAAATACAATAATATTTTTGCTGCCGCTATGCCTTCTTGTGCGGCTTGGACGTGCACACAAGAAAAAGCAGAGCAATTAAAAGATATACCAATTTTATTTTTACATGGAACTTCAGATAATATAGTGTATCATTCGCGTTCAGAGCAAAACTATGAACTTATAAAATCAAAAGGTAACACAAAAGCAAGTATAAAACTATATGATGACGCAGACCACGACTTGTGGCGATATTCATTAAAAGATGACGAACCATTTGAATGGATGTTTTCTAAAAGAAAGATATAAACTTGATAAAAAAGACCGACGAATTTTGATTCGTCGGTCTTTAAAATTTATTAGTCGTTGCTGTAAGGAAGTAAAGCAACCTGACGTGCACGCTTGATAGCGGTGGTCAGTTCACGCTGATGCTTCGCACAGGTGCCTGTTGCTCTGCGAGGTAAAATCTTAGCACGTTCAGAAACGTACTTACGAAGACGCGCTACATCCTTATAATCAATAGCTTCTACACGGTCAGCGCAAAAATGACAAACCTTTTTGCGTGGCTTTCTGTGAAGCGGTCTATCTGTCTTTTCCATCGAAAAGTTCCTCCTTAAATTTTAGTTAGAAGGGCAAATCGTCATCCATACCGCCGATTTCTGCAAAGTCACTCGCGTCAGCATTGCTATAAGAAGCTGGTTCATTAGCAACAGATGCACTTGCACCACCGTCACGCTTTGACTCTACGAACTGAGCGTTATTTACAACAACCTCAAACCATGTGCGGTTATTGCCATTTTTATCCTGATATTTACGGGTCTGAATAGAACCCTCGATACCAATCAAGTTGCCCTTTTTGAAATATTTGGTGATAAATTCTGCACGCTGACGATATGCAACAATGTTGATAAAGTCAGTCTGCTGTTCTTCACCTGAACGATAGTTACGGTTTACAGCAATGGAAAACGTTGTAACGGATATACCGTTTGGTGTTGTTTTAAGTTCGGGGTCTGCTGTCAGACGTCCTGTTAACACTACAAGATTAAACATTAAAATTTTCCTCCATTACTTTTTAATTACCATAATGCGCAAAACGCCTTCGGTAATGCCTGCAATACGCTCAAGCTCTGCAGGAAGGGTCGGTTCACAGGGCATTGTAGTGAAGATGTAGTAACCTTCAGTTTCGTCGTTGATAGGATAAGCAAGTCTGCGTTTACCCCATTCGTCAACATTTTCAACTGTGCCGTTTTTTGCGATAAGG
>JAZSBS010000102.1:0-5012 GCA_045602525.1 Acutalibacteraceae bacterium | reverse complement strand
CTAAGACCGCTTGGCCTCCGACTTGTCAACCTTGATGTCAACCTGAATAGCTGTAATACCGTTTTTACTTCCGGCAACCTTAAAGTCCATATCGCCGTAGAAGTCTTCAAGTCCCTGAATGTCAACCATAGTCATAAAGTCGCCGTAAACGCCTTCGTCACCTGTGATAAGACCACAGGAGATACCTGCAACGGGAGCCTTAATCGGAACACCTGCTGCCATAAGAGCGAGTGTAGAACCACAGATAGATCCCTGTGAGGTAGAACCGTTAGAAGAAAGAACCTCACTTACTACACGAATAGCGTATGGGAACTCTTCAACAGAAGGAATTACAGGCAAAAGTGCGCGTTCTGCCAATGCTCCGTGACCAATTTCACGTCTGCCCGGACCGCGAGAAGGCTTGGTTTCACCAACGGAGTATGATGGGAAGTTGTAGTGGTGAATATAACGCTTGCTAACCTCTTCGTCCAATCCGTCAAGCTTTTGTGCTTCACTTACGGGAGCGAGTGTTGCAACTGAAAGCACCTGTGTTTGACCACGGGTAAACATACCTGAGCCATGAACACGTGGGAGCAAGTCAATTTGTGCGTCAAGTGGACGGATATCATCAATACCACGACCGTCTACACGCTTACCCTCGTCCTTAAGCCATGCGCGAACAACGTGCTTTTGAACAAGGTACATAATTTCGTCAAGCTTTGCTTCACAACCTTCAAAACGCTCGTCAAACTTAGCGTGAACCGCGTCATATATAGGAAGAAGAGCTGCGTCGCGTACGTTTTTATCGTCGGTGTCAAGTGCTTTCTTAACATCTTCAATGCAAAATTCTTCAATCTCTGCCATAATTTCAGGATCGGGATCGCTTGATTCGAATGTAAATTTCTCTTTACCAATTTCAGCAACAATGCCGTTGATGAATTTAACGATTTCTTTATTAACCTCGTGACCTGCCATAATGCAGTCAAACATAAGGTCGTCGGGAATTTCGTTACCGCCCGCTTCAATCATAGCAACCAAGTCTGCGGTTGAAGAAACGGTAAGGTTAAGCTCGGTAGCAGCGCGCTGCTCGAGGGTTGGGTTGATAATGATTTCGCCGTCAACAAGACCAACACTTGTAGAAGCGATAGGACCATCCCAAGGAATATCAGATACTGCGATAGCGGCAGAAACACCGATTGCTGCTGTAATTTCGGGTGAGCAGTCAGGATCAACCGACATAACGGTTGCAACAACCGAGCAGTCGTTGCGCATATCTTTTGGGAAAAGTGGACGGATAGGTCTGTCGATACAACGTGAAGAAAGAATAGCCTTTTCGCTTGCCTTGCCCTCACGACGCTGGAAAGAGCCTGGGATACGACCTACTGAGTACATTTTTTCTTCAAAATCAACTGAAAGAGGGAAAAAGTCAACACCCTCGCGTGGCTTTGAAGAAGCGGTTACTGTACAAAGAACGCTTGTGTCACCATAACGCGCCATAAAAGCGGCATTTGCAAGACCTGCCATTTTACCAGTTTCAAGACTGAATGGTCTGCCTGCAATGGTGGTTTCATAAACTTTAAAGTTTTCAAACATTGTTTTAATCTCCTTTTTGTTTTTATTTAAAGAGATTTTCTGTTTAGCAATAAATCCAATATCTGCATTATCAGATACTCGATTTACCGCTAAACGACAAAAAATCTCTTTTGGGGCATTTGCCATTTAACAAAATCAAACCGAGCAAATTAATATTGCTCGGTTTGTCTGTTACATAATTACTTACGCAAGCCGAGTTTCTTAACGATAGCACGGTAGCGCTCGATGTCTTTCTTCTGAAGGTATGCAAGAAGGTTTCTTCTGTGACCTACCATCTTAAGAAGACCGCGACGTGAGTGGTGGTCCTTCTTATGAATATCAAGGTGAGCGTTGAGCTCGTTGATACGGAAAGTAAGAACTGCAATCTGTACTTCAGGAGAACCTGTGTCACCCTCGTGAACTGCGTACTCAGCCATAATCTGCTGCTTTTGTTCGTTAGTCATTCTTTTCACTCCTTTTTAAAAATATTGTCCGCCGTATTCCAAGCCAAAGGTCTTGAGTGCTCCGCATCACGCGGCAGTCACCAAAAGCATAGAATACGGTACCTAACCATAGTCAGCCATAGCATTATATCACAAGTGTTTTAAAAAGTAAAGAGTTTTTTAATTTTGTTTCTATAAGCAATAATATTAACGGATAATTAACAAATTTAAAGCATAATTGCAATAAAATAAATTTAGTATTATAATAATAAAAACAACTTTGTTTTAAGGGATGATAACTTTAATGAACGAATTTGAAAATAACAATCAAAACAACGATACTTTATCGGGCTTTGACACCGCAAACGATACCAATACAGGATATACCGTAACACCAAGCGGTAGCTTTTACAGTAAAAAGTCTGAGGATATTATTCAGGACGAGGTTGCTCCAAAATCAGATGATGCTCCGCAACCAAACTATGAACCGACCAAAACGGAATATCATACGCCACCTACCTATACAACATCTTATAATAACAACTACTATCAAAAATCGCCAAAACCTAAAAAAGAAAAGAAGGGCCACAGCACCGCGGTTGTAATTATCGCAAGCGTGCTTGCGGCTATTATCGGCGCGATAAGCGGTATTGCGGTTATGGGCACTGTTTTTAAGGCCGATACAAATACAATCTCTGTTACCGAACAGACTGATAAATCGTCGACTAATGTAAATATAAATGTTGATGAAACGGCATCTTCTATCGCAGAGGCGGTAGCCGTAAAATGCTCCGATAGTGTTGTAGGTATCCGTACAACCACATCGGTTTTAAGCTTCTTTGGCGGCAGTCAGGAGCAAACTGGCGATGGCTCTGGTGTGGTTTATACTGCTGACGGTTATATTATAACCAACTATCACGTAATCGGCGACGCAGTAGAGTCAAGTAATTCTAAGATTGATGTTTTTGTAGGTGATAACAAATCAGCATCCTATCCCGCGACAGTTATTGGCTATAATATTTCGTGCGACCTTGCCGTTATAAAGATTAACGCAAACGGACTTACCCCTGTAGAACTTGGCAACAGCGATGAGCTAAAAGTAGGTCAACAGGTTATAACAATAGGCGCACCGGGCGGTCTTGAGTTTATGGGAAGTGTAACCTACGGTATCATAAGCGGTCTTGACCGTACCGTGTCAACAAACTCTGCACTAAAGCTTATTCAGACAGATGCCGCGATAAATCCCGGCAACTCAGGCGGCGCGCTACTTAATGCGGAAGGCAAACTCATTGGTATCAACAGTTCTAAAATTGCATCGGTAGAATTTGAGGGTATGGGCTTTGCGATACCTGTAAACACAGTAAAAGAAAAGTGTGATAAAATAATTGCACGCAAGAATGACTCACAGGCGTACTTGGGTGTTAGTATCAGTAGCACTTACACAAGTCAGGTTCTTGCCTTTTACGGATATCCGTCGGGTGCTGTTGTATCAAGCGTTGCAGAGGGCAGCCCTGCCGCAAATACAGGGATTGAACGCGGTGATATTATTACTGAATTTAACGGTGTCGCTATAAGCGAATACACCGTACTTAACGATGTGCTTTATGAGTGTGAAGCGGGGGATACCGTTGCTGTTAAAATATACCGCGGCGGCAGATATTACACTGTAGATATCAAGCTTACCTCGGACACATCTAATTAGTATTTTGTAAAAAATGGCAGATGGTAATTGCTATCTGCCGTTTTTTGCGTTATAATGTGCGTGGTGATAAATGTGAAATTAAAAACACAGGTTTATAATTTAATGAAATCTTGGTGCGATGAACTGCTTAAAACACAGCTTGATATGCTAGGTGAACCATTGCTTGATGGCGCATTACTGTGCCCAGGTTGTGCGTTGGTTCACGGTAGATGCGCCGATATGATTTTACCACTTATTCTTTTGTACAGAGATACAAAGGATGAAAAATATTTAACTGCAGCTAAAAAGCTTCTTGACTGGACAGAATATAATCTGCTTTCGGAGCATGATGATTATCGTAACGACCTTGCAAACCGTTGGAAAGGCACTAATATTTTTACCTGTCTTATGCTTGGCGAAACGTTACATAGATTCGGTGATATTTTAGATGAGGAAACGTTTAGCAAATGGGATACTATTTTCCGTCGCCGTGCCGCAGCAGCAATCGGCTTTTGTGAAACGGCAATCCCGCATATCAATTATAATGCAGGCGCCGCAGCAATGTTTGCTTTTGCCTATAACTACACGGGCGATCAAAAGTTTTTAACCGAGGCTCTAAAGCAAGAGAAATTTTGCCGCGCACATTTTGATAATGAGGGCCTTTTATTCGGTGAGGGCAAGCCACTTGACGGCACAACACCGAAGGGTTGTCACTTTATAGATATGGGCTACAATCTTGAAGAGTCTATACCGCTTCTTGTTATGTGTGCGGTATGGATGGATGACATTGAAAAAATAGAATATTATACACAGCGCGCCCTAGACCATTTGAACTTTTTATTACCTGACGGCGCTATAGATAACAGTTGGGGCACTCGTCAAAACAAATGGACCTATTGGGGCAGTCGTACCAGTGACGGTATGCATGAGGGCTTTGTTTATATAGCAAAGAGCAATCCCGTTATTGCTAAAGCCGTTCATCGTAACATTGAACTTTTAGAGAATTGTACCGTAGACGGAAGACTTTACGGAGGACTTATGTACCATACTGCCGACGAGCCTGCTTGTATACATCACGCGTTTGATAAAGTAAAATCTTTGGCTGTACTTTATCTTGAAATGGGAGACGAGTTTGAGAACTGCCTCGATACAGCTTTACCGCGTGAAATTGAGGGTGTAAAGTCATATCAAAACGGTTATCTTTACACCGTCACAAAAGGTGATTTTATTGCTACCGTTAATGCTTGTGACACACATATTTATTCTTGCAGTGAAACGGGAGGCGGCGCAATTAGTATGCTTTGGAACCGCGATTACGGTGCAGTTATGGCGGCAAC
>JAZSBS010000101.1:0-9339 GCA_045602525.1 Acutalibacteraceae bacterium | reverse complement strand
GCCATCTCACCGCGTAAGGTAAAGATTGTTCTTGACCTTATCCGCAATCAAGATGCAGACAAGGCTATGGCTATTCTTAAGTTTACTCCAAAATCCGCTTGCGAATA
Source organism: Acutalibacteraceae bacterium (assembly GCA_045602525.1). GTDB lineage: Bacteria > Bacillota > Clostridia > Oscillospirales > Acutalibacteraceae > UBA737. The sequence goes on along the minus strand of JAZSBS010000101.1, from coordinate 9,232 downwards.
TTTGGAGAAGCTGTTGGCCTCGGCGATAGCAAACGCCGAAAACAAGGACATGGACGTTTCACGTCTTTACGTTGCAGAGTGCCTCGTATGTCCCGGACCTATCTTAAAGAGAATTCGTCCGAAGGACCACGGTCGTGCACACCGCATCTTAAAGCGCACAAGCCATGTTACTATCGTTCTTAAAGAACGCGAGATTTAAGAGGGAGGTTAAGTTTATGGGTCAGAAAGTTAATCCGCACGGTTTCCGTGTTGGCGTTATCAAGAACTGGGACTCACGCTGGTTTGCTCCGAACAGTAAGTTTGGCGATACCTTGGTAGAGGACTATAACCTCCGTAAATACCTTAAAAAAGCATTGTTTACTGCTGGTATTGCTAAGGTAGAAATTGAGCGTGACGACAAACGAGTAAGATTGCACATTCACTGTGCAAAACCGGGTATGGTTATCGGACGTAACGGTGCCGAAATTGAAAAACTTCGCGTTACCTGTCAGGATATGCTCGGTAAACCGGTTATCATCAACATTGTTGAGATAAAAAATCCGGACACAAACGCAACTTTGGTTGCTGAGAACATTGCTGCTCAACTTGAAAAGCGTGTTTCTTTCCGCCGTGCTATGAAGCTTTGCATGGGTAGAGCTATGAGACTTGGAATCAAGGGTATCAAAACTCAGGTTTCCGGTCGTTTGGGCGGTGCTGAAATCGCAAGAAGTGAGCATTATCATGAAGGTACTATTCCGCTTCAAACCCTTCGTGCAGACATTGACTACGGCTTTGCTGAGGCTGATACAACCTACGGTAAAATCGGCGTTAAGGTTTGGATTTACAAGGGCGAGGTTCTTGACCAGAACCGCAGACACGAGGGACGTACCTTCGAGAAGCGTGAAAATCGCGGTCGCAGAAACAACCGCGAAGCCAAGAAGGAAGGGGGAACCCGCTAATGTTAATGCCGAAGCGTGTTAAACATCGTAGAGTACACCGTGGTCGTTTGACCGGTGTTGCTACTCGCGGAAACACCGTAACACACGGTGATTTCGGTCTTCAAGCACTTGAACCTGCGTGGATTACCTCTAACCAGATAGAGGCTGCACGTATTGCTATGACACGTTACGTAAAACGTGGCGGTCAGGTTTGGATTAAGATTTTCCCGGATAAGCCAATCACCGAGAAACCGGCTGAAACCCGAATGGGTTCAGGTAAAGGTTCTCCTGAGTATTGGGTAGCCGTTGTTAAACCCGGACGCGTTATGTTCGAGATTGACGGTGTTCCGGAGGAGATGGCTCGTGAGGCTATGCGCCTTGCCGCTATGAAACTGCCGATTAAGTGCAAGTTCGTAACTAAGAAAGAACAGGGGGGTGAGCAGTAATGAAAGCAACGGAAATCAGAGAGAAAAACCTCGCAGAGCTCAATGAGCAGCTTGGCAAACTCAAAGAAGAGTTATTTAACCTTCGTTTCCAGCTTGCCATTAACCAGCTCGAAAACCCCATGCGTATTAACGCTGTTAAGAAAGATATCGCTCGTGTAAAGACAATCATTCGCGAGACCGAAATCAAAAATGACAGCGCAAACGCTTAATGTAGGGAGGTAAATTGAAATGAACGATAGAAACCTTCGTAAGACAAGGACAGGAATCGTTGTCAGCAACAAAATGGATAAGACCGTTGTAGTTGCTATTCAGGACAATGTTAAACATCCTCTCTATAAGAAAATCATCAAAAACACCATTCGTTTAAAGGCACACGACGAAGATAACAGCTGTGGCGTTGGCGACAGAGTGCTTATCATGGAAACCAGACCTCTTTCGAAAGACAAGAGATGGCGCGTGGCTGAAATTATCGAAAAGGCGAAGTAAGCCTACAAGGAGGAAACCACTGTGATACAACAACAGAGTTACCTCAAGGTAGCCGACAACACCGGTGCAAAAGAAATTATGTGCATCCGTGTGCTTGGTGGCTCCAAAAGGAGGTATGCCAACATTGGCGATGTCATCGTTGCTTCGGTTAAAAAGGCCGCTCCCGGCGGTACAGTTAAGAAGGGCGATGTTGTAAAGGCAGTTGTAGTTCGTTCTGCAAAGGGCCTTCGTCGCAATGACGGCACTTATATCAGATTTGATGAAAATGCGGCAGTTATTATCCGTGACGACAAGAATCCTCGCGGAACCCGTATTTTTGGACCGGTAGCCCGTGAGCTTCGTGATAAGGATTACACAAAAATCCTTTCTCTCGCTCCGGAAGTACTTTAATGGGAGGTAGAAAAAATGAATAAACTTCACATTAAAACCGGTGATACCGTAAAGCTTTTGACAGGTGACGCCAAGGACCGCGGCAAGACCGGTAAGGTTCTTGAAGTAAGCCCAAAAGAAGGCAAGGTAATTGTTGAGGGTCTCAACAAGGTTAAGAAACACGTTAAGCCGCGCAAGGCTGGTGACCCCTCGGGAATCATTGAGACCGAGAGCGCCATCTATGCTTGCAAGGTGCAGCTTGTCTGCCCCAAGTGCGGTAAGGCGACCCGCGTAGGCACCAAGTTCTACGAGGACGGCAAAAAAGACCGCTGCTGCAAAAAATGCGGCGAGACTTTTTAAGAGTAAGGAGGACATGACAGATGTCAACACTGAGAGACGAATATAAAAATTCGATTGCTCCTGCTTTGATGACAAAGTTTGGATACAAGAGCGTCATGCAGATTCCGAAACTCGATAAGGTCGTTATCAATGTAGGTGCCGGCGAGGCAAAGGACAATTCAAAGGCCATTGATGCAATCATTTCCGACCTCGGAAAGATTACAGGCCAGAAGGCAGTTCCCTGCTATGCTAAAAAATCGGTTGCGAACTTCAAACTTCGTGCCGGTATGCCGATAGGCGTTAAAGTTACTTTACGCGGTGAACGTATGTACGAGTTTATCGAGCGTTTGTTTAATGCAGCTCTGCCCCGCGTTCGTGACTTCCGCGGAATCAACCCCAACTCTTTCGACGGTCGCGGCAACTATGCTATGGGCGTTAAAGAACAGTTGATTTTCCCGGAAATCGATTACGATAAAATCGATAAGGTTCGCGGAATGGATATTATTTTTGTAACAACTGCGAATACGGACGAAGAAGCCCGCGAGTTATTAACTCTTATGGGCGCTCCGTTTGCGAAGTAAGGAGAAGAAATATGGCTAAAACATCTATGAAAGTTAGACAGGCTCGTCCCGCTAAGTTTTCAACAAGAGAATACAACAGATGCAAAATCTGTGGCCGCCCACATGCTTATCTTCGCAAGTACGGTATCTGCCGTATATGCTTCAGAGAACTCGCTTATAAGGGCGAGATTCCCGGAGTAAAGAAGGCAAGCTGGTAAAAAGCGTAAAGAAGCTAAAGGAGGTTGACGGCATGCAAATAACCGATACAATAGCCGATATGCTTACAAGAATTCGTAACGCATCCTCGGCAAAACACGATTCGGTAGATGTTCCTGCGTCCAACGTTAAGAAGGCAATTGCTCAAATCTTACTTGACGAAGGTTACATCAGCAGCTTTCAGTTTATAGAAGACGGAAAGCAGGGCATGATTCATATCGTATTGAAGTATGGCCCGAACAAATCGCAGACCATTACAGGAATTCGCAGAATTTCTAAGCCCGGTTTGCGTATATACACCAACGTTGAGGATATGCCGAAGGTTATGAAAGGCCTTGGAATTGCAATCCTCTCCACCTCTAAGGGTATTATGACAGATAAGCAGGCTCGCGCTAACAACGTTGGCGGCGAAGTTCTCGCTTACGTTTGGTAAGGAGGTGCGTTGAGATGTCAAGAATAGGAAAGAAACCTATTACCATTCCTGCCGGCGTTACCGTTACGGTTGACGGCAGTCAGGTTACCGCAAAGGGACCTAAGGGTGAACTTAAAAACACCTTTAATGCTGATATATCAATTGCAGTTGAGGGTAATGAGATAATCGTAACCCGTCCTGATGATAATCAGATGCACCGTTCATTGCATGGACTTACACGTACACTTATCGCCAATATGGTTGAGGGTGTTTCAAACGGCTACACAAAAGAGCTTGAAATCAACGGCGTAGGTTACCGTGCACAGAAGCAGGGCAAAGATTTAGTTATGAACCTCGGTTTCTCCCATCAGGTGATTATTTCTGAAATTGAAGGAATCACTATCGAGGTGCCCTCTGCAAATAAGGTCATCATAAGTGGCCCTGATAAGCAGAAGGTCGGTCAGTTTGCCGCGGATGTACGCAAAAAGCGTCCGCCCGAGCCGTACAAGGGCAAGGGTATCAAATATGCTAACGAGCATATTCGCCGCAAAGAAGGTAAAGCTGCCAAGGGTGCAAAGAAATAATAAAGGAGTGTATAAGAAATGGTTAATAAACCTAATAGCAAACAGGCTCGTCTTAAACGCCATCTCCGCGTTCGTTCAAAGATTAGCGGAACCGCTCAAAGACCCCGCCTTGATGTTTTCCGCTCCAACAGCCATATTTACGCCCAGCTTATCGACGATGTAAACGGTGTTACACTCGCTGCAGCAGGTTCCAATGAAAAAGACTTTGGAATTTCCGGCAGCAACTGTGAGGGTGCTCACAAGGTTGGACAGTTAATCGCTGAACGCGCTACCGCTAAGGGTATTACCGAGGTTGTATTTGACCGCGGTGGATACATTTATCACGGTCGCGTCAAGGAGCTTGCCGAAGGTGCCCGTGAGGGCGGCCTCAAGTTCTAAAAAGGAGGAGGAATACTTTTGGCTACTAATATCGACGCAACAACATTAGATTTACAAGAACGCGTAGTTTCTATCAACCGTGTTTCTAAAACTGTTAAGGGCGGTCGTGTTATGAAGTTCGCAGCTCTTGTTGTTGTCGGTGACGGCAACGGCATAGTTGGTTTCGGACTCGGCAAGGCCGGTGAAGTACCGGATGCAATCCGCAAGGGTATTGAGGATGCAAAGAAAAATCTTATTAAGGTTTCTCTTAAAGGTACAACAATTCCGCATGAGGTTATTGGTGCTTTTGGCGCAGGTCGTGTTCTTATGAAACCCGCTGCTCCCGGTACCGGTGTTATCGCAGGCGGTGCAGTTCGTGCGGTTGTTGAAATGGTTGGTATCAAGGATATCCGTACCAAGGCTTTGCGTTCAAACAATCCTTGCAATGTTGTCCGCGCTACAATTCAGGGACTTGCTTCTTTGCGTGATGCAAATCAGGTCGCTGCTGTTCGCGGCAAATCCGTTAAGGAAATCATAGGTTAAGGAGGAGCAGCAAAATGGCAACAAAGAAAAAGGCTGCCGGCCTTACAATTAAGCTTGTTAAAAGCACAATAGGTTCTAAAAAGGACCAGATTGCTACTGCTGAGGCTCTCGGACTTCATAAGGTTGGCAGTGTAACTGTTCAGCCCGATAACGATGCTACACGCGGTAAAATCAACAAGATTTCTCACCTCGTTGAGGTAATAGAAGGAAAATAATCCATTCCCGTCACACGACGTGTGACAAGTGACATTTAAGTCGCCAATCAAGCAAGGAGGTGCGAACTATGAAACTGCATGAATTATCTCCGGCCAAGGGTTCTGTAAAAGAATCCAAACGCATCGGCAGAGGTCATGGCTCCGGCAACGGCAAGACAGCCGGAAAGGGTCACAAGGGACAAAAAGCGCGTGCCGGTCGCGGTATGCAAATTGGTTTTGAAGGCGGTCAGATGCCTCTTCAAAGACGTGTTCCGAAGCGTGGCTTTAATAACATTTTTGCTAAGGAGTGGACTGCAATCAACGTTTCCGCCCTCGAAGTTTTCGAGGATGGTGCTGTTGTAGACGCAAACGCTCTTGTAGAAAAGGGAATTGTTAAAAAGGCTGACACTCTTATAAAGGTTCTCGGCAACGGCAAGTTGACCAAGAAACTTACAGTTAAGCTTAACGGTTTCTCCGCTTCTGCCACTGAAAAGATTAACAGTGTTGGCGGAAAGGCTGAGGTGATTGAATAATGCTAGAAATTATGAAAAACGCCTGGAGAGTTAAGGAAATCCGCAATAAGATTTTCTTTACTATCTTTGTTATTCTCATTTTCCGCATTGGTTCGGTCATTCCTGTTCCCTTTATCAATTATTCTGCACTTATCAGTTCAGGTATAAGTAATGATTTCTTCAACTACCTGTCAATTTTAACAGGTGGTGGACTTGAATACGGCGCAATATTCGCAATGGGTGTTACTCCGTATATCAACAGTTCGATTATTATTCAGCTTCTTTGCGTTGCTATTCCCGCTTTGGAGCGTCTTTCCAAGGAAGGCGAAGAGGGACAAAAGAAGTTGGCCCAGATTACCCGTTATGCCACCATTATTCTGGCGCTTATTCAGGGTATTGCATATTTCTTCTATTTGAAGAATGGTGGATACCTAAGCGTAGGTTCGGGTGCATTTGCTATGGTTTTCGCAGCAATCGTTATAATTCTTGCGTTCACTGCGGGTTCAGCCCTTGTTATGTGGCTGGGTGAGCAGATAGATGCAAAAGGAATCGGTAACGGTATTTCTATGCTGTTGTTCGCAGGTATCATTTCCCGCGGACCTGCCGCTTTCCAGGCTTTGTTAGCCAACTGGAAGGCAGGAAATCAGTTTGCTGTTGTAGCAATAATTTTGGTATTCTTGGCAGTTATCGCATTCATAGTTTGGATGACCAACGCCGAACGTCGCATTCCGATACAGTACGCAAAGCGTGTTGTTGGTAATAAGATGTATGGCGGTCAGAACACTCACATTCCGATTAAGGTAAATATGTCCGGCGTTATGCCCATCATCTTTTCCTCATCAATCCTGATGCTTCCCACGATGATTTTATCGTTCACCAAAACCTATGCTTACGGTTCTGAACCTTCGTGGTACAAGGTGCTTTCCTTGTTCAGCGCACAAGGTGTGTTCTATGCGGTTATCTACTTCATACTGATTATTGCATTTGCTTATTTCTATGCAACAATTCAGTTCAATCCCGTTGAGATGGCAAATAATTTGCGTAAAAACGGCGGAGCAATCCCGGGTATTCGCCCTGGAAAGCCCACATCCGATTTTATCTCTAAGATTTTGTCAAGAATAACACTTATGGGTGCTTTGTTCTTGAGTGTTATAGCAATTCTTCCTATCCTTGTAGGCAATGTTGGAAAGATGAATATTTCCGTCGGCGGTACTTCGGTACTCATTATGGTAGGCGTTGCTCTTGATACCGTTCAAAATCTTGAATCCCAGTTAATGATGCGTCATTATAAAGGATTCCTCGACTGATAAAGGAGTTTTATATGAAAATTATCCTATTGGGTGCGCCCGGTGCCGGTAAAGGCACACAGGCAGAGGTTATATCAGAAAAATATAACATTCCCGCTGTTTCAACAGGTAATATGATTCGTGAGGCACTGAAAAACGGTACCGAAATGGGTCTTAAAGCAAAATCCTTCATCGATGCTGGTGAATTGGTTCCCGACGAGGTTGTAATTGGCATTGTCAAGGAACGCCTTACAGGAGAAGACTGCAAAAACGGTTTCATCCTTGACGGTTTTCCGCGTACCATTCCCCAGGCAGAAGCACTTGACAATATGGGAATCGGCATAGATGCTGCATTATCCATTGAGGTTGCTGATGAAGAGATTGTTAAGCGTATGTCCGGACGCCGCATTTGTGAAAAATGCGGAGCAAGTTATCATACCGAATTCAAAAAGCCCGAAATCGAGGGCGTATGCAACGTTTGCAAGGGAAATCTTGTTATCCGTAAGGACGACGAGCCCCAAACCGTGTTAAACCGTCTTAACGTTTACCACGAGCAAACCGAACCGCTCAAAAGTTATTATGCAAATTGCAATAAACTTATAACGGTTGAGGGTCAAGACGAGGTTGCCGATACCACAGCGTTGGTATTAAAGGCTTTGTCGGAGATTTAAGTATGATAGTCCTTAAAACCGGTCGGGAGCTTAAAGTTATGAAAGAGGCTTGTCGCATAGCGGCAGGCGCACTAAAACTTATTGGTAAGGCAATTGAGCCCGGCGTCACAACCGTCGAGCTGGACAGGTTAGCCGAGGAGTATATCAGAAAGCAGGGCGGTGAGCCCAACTTTAAGAATTACCAAGGCTTTCCTGCAACTACCTGTATATCAATCAATGACCAGGTAATCCACGGCATACCGAGCCACAAGTGCAAAATCGCCGCAGGCGATATTGTTAGCGTGGACTTAGGAGCAAAGTTTAACGGATACCACGGCGATAATGCTGCCACATTTGCCTGCGGTGATATTTCCCCCGAGGCAAAGCGGCTGATTGACACAACGCGTGAGAGCCTTTACGAAGGCATTGGCGCGGCGGTGCCAGGCGGCAGAGTCGGAGATATCGGTAACGCTGTGCAAAGGTATGTTGAGGAGAGGGGTTATTCGGTAGTCCGACAGTTTGTCGGACATGGAGTAGGCACTCTCCTGCACGAACCACCCGAAATTCCCAATTTCGGAACAGCCGGTAGAGGAGTACGGTTGATGCCCGGTATGACCATTGCAATAGAGCCGATGGTTAACGCGGGTGGATACGACGTTAAGATACTGCCGGATGGATGGACGGTTCTTACGAAAGACGGTTCACTTTCCGCACATTTTGAGCACACAATCGCAATCACGTCTGACGGACCGCAGATTATGACGGTTGCAGAGGATTAATTATGATTGGAAGAATAGTATGCTCAAAGGCGGGTAGAGATAAGGGACGGTTTTTGGTAGTGGTAGATTCTAACGATAAAGGACTTTTCGTATGTGACGGAAAGGAAAGACCGTTAGAAAAACCAAAGTTCAAAAACCATAAACACCTTAGTATAACAAACACTCGTCTTGAAAAAGAAAAGTTTTCATCCAATAAATCGCTTCGTAAAGCGCTCAATGAATTTGGCGCCGAGAAGTTTTCGAAGGAGGGGGATTAGATGTCAAAGTCGGATATGATTGAGTTGGAGGGCACGGTCGTTGAGGCAATGCCTAATGCAATGTTTAAGGTAGAAATTCAGGGAGGACATACAATACTGGCGCATATTTCCGGGAAACTTCGAATGAATTTTATTCGTATTCTTCCGGGAGATAAGGTAACGGTTGAGATGTCACCCTATGACCTTTCAAAAGGACGCATCACATGGCGTTCTAAGTAAAAGTCACGATTTTATGAGGAGGTATATTAAAAATGAAAGTCAGACCTTCTGTGAAAAAAATTTGCGAAAAGTGCAAAGTCATAAAGCGTAAGGGTAAAATCATGGT
>JAZSBS010000100.1:0-3050 GCA_045602525.1 Acutalibacteraceae bacterium | reverse complement strand
GTCAGATGAAGACCTGGTGGGGCGGTAATTTCGCAGGTAATTTTGACGGCAATGGCGTAACAATTTACGGTGTGCAGGGTTATAATACCCAACACGGCGGTTCAGGCGGACTTTTTGGTAAAGTTGCCGCTGGCACCATTCTTAAGAATTTCACATTAAAGAATTCTTATTTTAGCGCCGATGCTGCAGGCTCGCTCTTTAATAATGCTACCGGTGCGGGCACCATAACTATGGAAGGCATTGTTCTTACAGGTAACGTTTTGGTAGCTATGCGTTCAAACGGTGCCGAAAGCTACGGTGGCGTTTTGTTTGGTCGTGCGGGCAGTAACAGGGTTGATGTAAAGAACTGCTTGGCTTATAACAACAACGCTAAGCATAAAGGTTTCTATAACACGAAAACAGGCTATGACATTACCTACGGATTTATAGGCAACACATCAAAAGTTGATGGTGTAGATTCACGTGTAGAGAACACTATTATTTTAGACTGTCTGCCCTTTACAGCACAGTATAGCTATTCTTCTACATCAGAGGCTATATATAGCAATGTATATACCAATATGACTGACAAAGAAGTTACAAACACAATGGTTGAAGACGGTCCCTACACTACCAAATTTACCGGTGGATTAATTAGCCAAGGTAACGGTAAATATAAGATTCTTGTAAAATTAGAAAACAGAGGCAATTCAGGTTCAACAACCGACCTTTCAAAAACCAAAACTACAGATTCTATCTATCCTATTACTGCTAACGGTATCACAGGCCTTGCAGCTAATAGCGTTGTAACCGATCTTAACACAGCAAATAATGCTACAGTTTGGGGCTGCACCGCTAACGGTTATCCCACACCGCTTAATGCACACGCCGATACTATAAATGCAGTATCAAGCGCAGATTTGCAGCTTGCGGCTTATAACCTTACCTATAACAATGATGGCAGCTTTAACCTTAACTTCCACCTAGAGCCCGCTTACACAGGCTTTGCACCAGAGCTTTATGTTGCTCAGGCAGACCTTAGCGGATTTATGAAGCTTGAGGCTCAAGAGTCATCATACGCAGGCAACGGCTTGGCAGCTGATGCTCTTATGTATGTAATCGAGAACATTTCGGCTCGTGAGATTGCCGACACAATGCTTCCCACAGTGGTAGCCGCAAACGGCGACCAGGCTATTTGGGGCAAAACCGAGGCAATTTCAGTTAAGGATTACGCAATCGACGTAATAAACGGCAAGGCTGTTTACACCGAGGATGCAACCGAAGAAGAAGTACAGCAAGACAAAAATATAGCCGCAGCGCTTATCAACTACGGCGAAGCCGCAAAGAACGCTTTGACACAAGACTATGACGGCAGCGCATCTGGCGGCAAGACAGATATTGTCTATTTAAAGAGCACTACAGCCGATGGAACTTTTATTACTGGTGCGGCTGCAGGTGTTGGTAACACACCTGAAAATCCATATATTATTTCTAGTGTAGAAAATTTGATTTATATTGCTAAAAATGCTTCTATCTCAGAAACTCGTGGAAAATATTTTAAAGTTGCTGACAATATTAAAGCGTTTATTTTGCAAAAAGAAACATCAATAAACAGTGCAGGCGGTAGCAAGGTAATTATGAATCTTGCAACGCCGGAAGAAGTTAAAACATATTTCACTAAAACATTGTCTGATAAAACAACGTGGGAATTAAGTCAAGATAACACCGGAAAGGGTTATTTTGCTGGTACACTTGACTTTAACAATGTAACAGTATATGGTATGTATCGTGACGAAACGGTAAATGCCGGCACAGGTACAGTTGCTCTTGTTGGCGCGGTTGACGCAGATGCTGTTATTAAAAATGTAACAGTTAAAAATTCTTATATTGATTGTGCAGGTCGAATGAGTGCAATAACAACAAACTCAGCGGGCACAAGTGTAACAGGCAACAAAGATGGTATTGTTACTATTCAAAATTCGACAGTAACAAACTGTTACTTTGTTTCAAAACATAATACAATGAACAATGCAGGCATTCTTGCTGGTCAGACATCATATAACAGTGATGCCATAAATATTGATACATGTATTGTCTATGGCAACTATGCATATAGTACCACAAATGAACTGAACCTTTCCTTGTTTGGTTCTACATACTCATCAGGTGGAGAACAAAAAACTCTTGTAAAAAATACTATAGTTCTTGGTGCAACACCACATCTTCCTAAGCCATCAGTAGGTTATTGGGCAGGTCTTGCAACTAACTTTAGCAACGTATATTCTGACAGTGTTATGCTCGATGATAGTACTAATAAGGTGTACTGTTCAAGCGCAAGTACAGAAAAATATGTTATTTTCGAAAATAATCAAATAGCAAAAATTACTGCTGACAGTATAAAGGGTTCTGCAGCAGCTACTGCTATGCCTAACCTTGAGTGGAGTAAGTGGGCATACGGTATGTCGGGCGAATATCCCACACCGATAACCTCTGCTACTACAGAAACCGAAGGCGAGATATTATATTGGGATGGTGGCGAAACCGCACCCACAAAAACTGACAGTGAGGGTAATATATTGATTACCACTCCCGCAGAGCTTTACTATCTTGCTAAAAACGGCGATACAAGTGCTGATTCAAAATATAAGGTAGCAGACGGCATAAAGGCGTTTATTATGCAGCCAAGCAATGTTGTTGATACTGCCGAGCTTATGTCACGCTCAAGCTACGCAGAAACAAAGGCGTATTTTGACAAATTGAAATCACAAGGTGCAGACCTTAAGCTTTGGGTAGCAAAAAAAGCAAACGCTTCAACCGGAACAGAACTTGCAGGCACGTTTGACGGTAACGGCGTTGCGATTTATGGACTTTACTACAACAAGCACAATTGGAATGAGTCAACTACAGGACTTTTCCCATATATAGGCGCAGATGCAACCGTTAAAAATGTTGCTATCAGAAACTCTTATTTTGCATCACAAAGCTATGCTGGCGCATTGTACGGCCAGTCAATTTCTGGCGGCGATAGCAACAGAGTTTACATAGATACCGTAGAGGTTTCTAACTCTTGG
>JAZSBS010000099.1:0-6121 GCA_045602525.1 Acutalibacteraceae bacterium | reverse complement strand
AACGCAATACAATAAAATATGAAATGAAAAAATAGGCAGAATGAAATGTTTAAAAAGAAGTTTTTATGGGGGAATTAGTATGAATAAAATGAGAACAAAAGAAAGTTTTTATGAATTTGATGATAAAAACAAAGAAATTGTTTTTAAACGTCACGATATGCCGTCACCATGGATGAATTATCTCACGAACGGCGAGATGTTTACGATGATCTCGCAGGCAGGTGGCAATCTTTCGTGGTATAAATCGCCTCAGATCTGGCGTATCGGCAGATATAATTTTTATAATCTGCCTGTTGACGTCAGCGGTCTGTTTGTATATATTAAGGATTTATCGACGGGTAAGACATGGAATCCCACGTTTATTCCCTGTAACGAAGCTCCTGACTTCTGGCAGTCGGCGCACGGCTTGGGGTATACACGTTTTATGGCGCAAAAGGACGGCCTAAAAGCTAAGCTGACTTGCTTTATAGGAAAAGATAACGTGCTCGTTTATAAAATGCAAATTTCGGCAGAAACTGCACGTAATATTCAGATATTTGCATGTCAAGAAATGGGCTTGATGCAATATCTGCGCGAGGTGCAGTGGCAATGCTATGTTAAGAACAGCAACAATATCCTGTATGATAAAGAGAATGATGCGCTCGTGTACGAATATTTTCCCGACGGTCAGCCACGCCCCGACGAAACGCCGTTCGTATATTTTACAGCAAGCAGAAGTTCTGACTCATATAGCGGTGTGCGACAGGATTTTATTGGGCACTACCGTGATTTAAAAAATCCCGTTGCTGTAGAAAACGGAACATGCGGCAACACCGAACTCAAGGGCGGAGAAGCGATGTTCTCTATGTCGTTTGAACTGTCTTTGCAAGCGGGCATAAAAGAAGATTTAAACCTTTATCTTGGTACATTAGGTCAAACTGAAAACTTGACTGAAGTATTGAATAGGGTGAAAGCAGACGGCTATGCTGAAAATGCGTTTTCAAAATTAAAAGAGTATTGGGAAAACCGAAACTCGCGTTTCCAGGTAGAGATACCCGACGAGGATAGCGCGCGAATGATTAATGTCTGGAATCCCTTGCAAGCGCTTGTTAATTTCTACGTATGCCGTGAAATTTCCTTCTATGCAACCGGTACGGTTCGCGGTGTGGGTGTGCGCGATGCTTCACAAGATATTTTGGGTAATCTTTTATACGATATGCCCGTAGCGAAGAAAAAACTCAAGCTTATTATGACTCAGCAGTACAACTGCGGAAAAACTGTGCATTATTTCTATCCTGAAGAAAAGGCTCCCGCTCTTTTAAGTGATCGAAGTGATAATCATTTGTGGATGATTTATACCGCGTATCAAATCGTTATGGAAGAGGGAAAAACCGATTTCTTAGGCGAAAAAGTGGCTTATTTTGACGGCGGCGAAGGTACGGTACTTGAGCATTTGAAAAAATCAATTGACTTTACAGTAAAAAATCTCGGAGCGGACGGTTTGCCTTTGATGCTCGGGTCGGATTGGAACGATATGCTTTCCAATGTTTGCAAAAACGGAAAAGGGGAGAGCGTGTTCGTTTCGCAAATGCTCGTGCTTGCGTGCAAGCAGATGAAAGAGCTTTGTGCGTTGATGGGTGAAACCTGCCCTACATACGATAATATTATTGAATCGCAAGAAAAAATCCTCAATGATTTCTGTTGGGATGGTGAATGGTTTATCCGAGCTGTAACGGATGAAGGGATGAAGCTCGGTAAGAAAGGCGATGAGTGTGCAGAGCTTTGGATTAACTCGCAAAGCTGGGCGGTATTTTCGGAGAGCACTACCAAGGAACGTGGCGCATCTGCGATGAATGCGGCGATAGAGCGCTTAGACTGTGGCTACGGTCTTATGAAACTGTATCCACCTTTGCAAAGAAATTATCCCTCTAAAGAAAACGAATTAACATTTGCACAACCGGGTATAGGTGAAAACGGCGGTGTGTTCTGTCACGCAAATACTTGGGCGATTATTGCAGAGTGTATGCTTGGAAATAATGACACGGCATATAAGATTTATAAAGAAATGATCCCTGATAACATTGTTTGTAAATTTGGTGTTGATCATTACAATGCAGAGCCGTACGTTTATTCTTCTAATATTCGTGCACCTATGGCGTTATCTGCGGGTGCGGCAGGAGTATCCTGGCTTTCGGGCACAGCGGCATGGATGACGGTTGCAACACAGCAATATATCTTTGGTTTGAAGCCTAAAATGAACGGTTTGGAGATTAAGCCTTGTATCCCGAATGCGTGGAAGCAAGCTAAAGTAAAACGTATTTTCCGTGGCTGTGAGTATGATATTATAATTGATAATTCCGCCCGTCAGGGTAACAAAGTAAATTCTATATTCGTAGATGGAAAGCAAATTGATGGTCTCCTTGTTGCTCCAAAGGGCAAAAGACTGCAAATTAAGGTTGTTATGGGATAGTGAATAGTCAAAACAAATCCTCGAGCTGATGAACGTATTCTATAACTCAAATTTGCATTCACTTACAAAGAATGTATTACGAATATTTTTTACATAATTAATTTTATAAAATGCGAGGTATTAATTGGTGAAAGATAAAAAACGTGCATTGCGATGGGTGAGACTTGACAATGCCGCAAAAATTATACGTGAGATTACAGAAGCAGATAAAAATACATATTATAAAAACCGCCCTATAGATGCGGAAGCAATCCGGTTTATTGAGGAGCTGAAAAAATGAAACTACTACTTAACGTTTTAACAAAATTCATAGTAGGTTTATTGCTTGTATGAGTTCTTATATTCCTTGGCGGTTTTATTGTGGCAGCTTGATTATAGATTTTCTTGGTCAAATGTACGTAGCCGATGAACGATTTAAGTTTAACATTGGCAAGTACGGCGGCGGCACCGCAGAATTTGTAAGCAAAGCAATAGAAATTTATTGTAAAGGATGTATTTTATGATTTACAGAGATTTTCAAAATATTAAATTGTCTGCTCTTGGCATGGGTTGTATGCGTTTTCCCGTTTGCGAAGACGATTATAGCAAGATAAATAAAGACGCCGTGCGCGAAATGGTTAGATATGCCATTGAAAAGGGTGTTAATTATTTTGACACAGCATGGGGTTATCACAACGGTCAGTCGGAAAGTATTTTAGGTGAAATACTTAGTGATTATCCGCGCGATAGCTTTTACTTGGCTACAAAATTTCCGGGTTATGACCTTAACAACATGGATAAAGTTCAAGAAATATTTGAAGCGCAATTAAAAAAGTGCAAGGTTGAATATTTTGATTTTTATTTGTTCCACAACGTATGTGAATTAAATATTGACGCGTATCTTGATCCTAAATATGGTATTTACGATTATCTTATGGCTCAAAAGAAAAACGGTCGTATTCGTCATATTGGTTTTTCTGTTCATGGCACTCTTGACACAACTAAACGTTTTCTTGATGCTTACGGTAAGGATATGGAATTTTGTCAAATTCAACTTAACTGGCTCGACTGGAAAATGCAAAACGCAAAGGCAAAAGTAGATTTGCTTAAAGAACTTAATATTCCGATTTGGGTTATGGAACCGGTTCGCGGGGGTAAGCTTGCTACAATTGAACCCGAGTATGAAGCGTTGTTAAGGCAACATCGTCCTGACTCATCTGTTGTTGAATGGGCGTTTAGATTTTTGCAGTCAATTCCCGAGGTTACCGTAACACTTTCGGGTATGTCAAATATGGAGCAGTTAAAAGAGAATATAGCAACCTACGAAACAGACAATGCTCTGATTGAAAGTGAGGTTAATGCTCTATTTGATATTGCACACGCTATGACATATAAAAATACATTACCTTGTACCGCGTGTCGCTATTGCACGTCACATTGTCCAATGGAGTTAGATATTCCGTCGCTTATAGAGCTTTACAACGAGCACAAATATTCCGGTGGTGGATTTTTAGCGCCTATGGCAATAGATGCCTTACCGAAAGACAAAAAGCCTTCAGCGTGCATTGGCTGTCGATCTTGTGAAACAGTTTGCCCACAAAATATTGAAATTAGCAAAATGATGACCGATTTTGTAGAGGTATTAAAGTAATGAATGATTTAAAAAAAGCAAAAGAAATATTACAAACGAGTGAATATACCTGCGTGTTGTGTCTTGATGCACAAGTGTTAACTACAACATTACGTGGTGTAAAGCCACTTGTAGCGTGGTATAAAAGCGATCAAAATTTTGGTGGATATTCTGCAGCAGATAAGGTAGTAGGAAAGGCAACAGCTTTTTTATATGTCTTGCTTAATGTTAAGGCGGTTTTTGCCAAAGTAATTAGCAAATCGGCATTAGCAGTGCTGAGTGAAAACAATATAAGGGTAGAATACGATCAACTTGTAGATAATATAATCAATAGGCGGGGTGATGGTATTTGTCCTTTTGAGGCAGCCGTGCTTAATATCGAAAATCCATCTGCGGCATTCAATGCAATAATTGAAAAAACGCAAGAATTAAATATAGTTTAATTGCACTGCAACCTTTTTCACGTTTTAAAAGTATTATAGATGAAAGGTAAGGTGCGTGATATGAAAAGAACAATTTTAAGTCTTATTTCTTTTGTGCTAATGCTTACTCTTTGTGCTTGTAATTCGACCAAAAGCAACTTATCGACAACATCAAGCGACCATACACATCAAGTGGCTGTGGATGAACAAATGGTTACAGACCCCGCTGTCGGTTACTGCGGTAATACCACAACAACTATATATTTTGATAATAATACAAGCTATAAGTTTTGGGGTGGCATGTCGGTTACAATGACCGATATTCTTATAAATCTTGACTATGATAAAAACAAGCTTTGTAAATGTTTACCCGAATACACGGTTGATACCGAGTTTGGCACAGGCTATGGCATAAATATTACTGTGGGTTACGCACGTTGTGATAAAGGTCAGGCAGATCTTACTAAAGAACAGGTTGATAAACTAAAAGAAATAATTATATGGGCAAAAGCTAAGGCTTAATGATTTGAAATTTCTTAATAATAAAACAAAACAGTCTATGATTGTCATAGGCTGTTTTTAGTATCTAAATCAATTAGCTATGCCGTATGTGTCTGTTAATGGGTCCTTAAATAACGGTATTTGTGGCGGGGCAAAGGTAAACACCACAAAAAATACACCGATTAAGCATATTAATAAGAATGAAAGCCACGGTCGTTTACAGCGCAAATTATTTTTATAAAATAGCCACATTTCTACAAAGAACACTACTACCACTGAGATGAAAAAGATTGTAATATTAAGCCAATCAGGTGATTTGCCAAACGCGCCGTTATAGGTGTAAAACACTAGCGGAATCATAATAAGACCTGTCAAAATTCCAATAAGCTTAATACACCAGTAGTTTTCATACTCTTTAAAAAATCCACTTTGCACAAGGGCAAAAATAAGCAAAGGAAAATATAACAACTTCATATGCTCCCAAGTTGATTCATTAACGCCCGAAAATGCTGCTGTCAGCACGCTTTCGTTTGTCCATTCATATAAAAAATGAAGTAACGTGCCGACTAGTGAAGACATAGCAAACCCTGAAAACTGCCAAAGCAGAAGATTTCGTTTCATACACATACCACCTATAACGATAGTATTAAAATTTATGCAGTGGTATGTTTTTTAATACGAAGAAAACAAAATTAATATCTAAGAATTTTTCAATATGGTATAATATTTTTAAAAACACTGTGAGGTTTTGTATACCAATTTCGTGTAATAAGTGAAAGGGCAAAAAACAGCGCCTTTCAGAAAGGAGAAGCGCATGGACAACGGTGCAAGTAGCTACCGCCGTTTCCGCGAAGATGGTGATGAAAGCGGCTTAGTAGAAATAATAAAGGATTACAAGGACGGTCTTATTCTTTATCTTAACAGTTTTGTCGGCAACATACATACCGCCGAGGAGCTTGCCGAAGATACTTTTGTGCTTCTCGGTACAAGAAAACCAAAAGATAAGGGAAAAGGCTCATTTAAAACCTGGCTTTACACAATCGGACGGAATGTGGCAATTGATTATTTAAGGCGAAGTTCAAAACACGCAAATATATCTATAGATGATTGTCCCGAGCTTTTTAGCGAGGAACAAAATCT
>JAZSBS010000098.1:0-12070 GCA_045602525.1 Acutalibacteraceae bacterium | reverse complement strand
CATTCAAAATGCTTTTAATGGTAGCTTGCGGAATACCGCACATGTAGCTCAGAGCATTCGGTGTAATTTTACGCTCGCGACAAAGCTCATAAATTCTGTTAACTGTAAATTCGCAAATCCCCATACTTATCACCTACATATTAGTGTTTCTATATATAGATGATATATCACTATAAAAATCTTTGTTAGTTATTTATCACTAATAGTCATTGACTTTACTTGTCGAATGATGTATAATTAGTGATATATAACTAACTGTAAGTCATATTACGGAGGAATCGCTATGTCAAAAATAGCTGACATAATAAAATACGAAGGCGATAACACCACATTTGTCTGGAAACATCCCTGCGAGGATTTTAATAGTTTAACTCAACTTGTTGTTCATGAAACCCAAGAAGCCATATTCTTTATGAACGGTCAAGCACTCGACCTTTTCGGTCCCGGTCGTTATACGCTTGAAACACAAAATATCCCTTTAATCGGAAAAGCACTGAATCGTACCACAGGTGATGAAACACCTTTTCATTGCGAGGTTTATTTTATCAATAAAACCGAGCAAATGGCTGTTAAATGGGGTACCGATTCCAAGGTTCAGTATGTTGAGCCAACCTATGGTTTCCCCATTTTGATCGGTGCATCCGGAGATATGGCATTAAGAGTATCTGACGGCCGTAAGTTGCTCGTTAAATTGGTGGGTACTGAAAACCTACTTACACAAAACAAACTACTGTCTTATTTCCGTTCAATTCTTATGACAAGAGTAAAAACCTATATTGCTCAAGTCATGAAAACGAATGCCATTAACATTTTTGAAATCGACCAAAATCTCACTTCTTTTTCAGAGTCAATTAAACAGCTTCTTATTCCTAACTTTGAAGATTACGGCATAACTCTCGAAAAGTTTTTCGTTACAACAATTGTTAAACCGGATGGCGAAAGACAATACGAAAAATTCAAAGAACTACACTTCCGTCAATATGCAGATATAGCTGAAGCAAAGCTTCGCCAACGGGTTGATATTATCGAGGCGGAAACCGAAGCCAAGAAAACAATTATTGAATCAAAAGCACTTGCCGAGAAACGCGCAACCGAAGGGTACACTTACGGTCAAGAACGAGGCTTTGATGTTGCAGAAAAAGTAGCAGAAAACGAAGCCGTAGGAGAATTTACCAATATGGGCGTTGGCTTTGGTACGATGGCCGGTGTTGGAGGCGCTGTTGGTGGAATGGTTGGCGGCGCAATGCATGACGCCTTAGGTTCGGTAACAAATACTTCTACACCAAGCGTTCAAAACTTCTGTGAAAATTGCGGCGCAAAATTAAATGCCGATGCAGCGTTTTGCGAAGAATGCGGTTCTCCCGTGCAGAAAAAGAATGGTTGCAAAAATTGTGGATACATTTTTGAGCGTCAAGGCAAGTTTTGCCCCAAATGCGGAACCAAACGGGAGGTGTAATCGTTGAAGAAAACATTTAAATCATATATTGGCGTTTGGGCAATATGCTTGCTCACGTTTAACATCATTGCTTTTGTTGTTCCAAATGAAATGAAAGCTAATTTCTGGGTGGGTTATATTTTTATAACTCTAGCATTTGTAGGACAATTGTTTTGCGCAAGCATATCATTCAAATCAGAAAACGCTCAAAAGTTTTTCTATAACTTCCCCTTAATTTCGATAAGTTTTATCGGCACATTGATAATGCTTATTGTTGCAGGATTAACAATGTCAATATCCGCTATACCGGTTTGGGTTGGCATCGTTTTTTGTTTGATTGTTTTAGCTTTCACAGCAATAGCCATTATCAACACATCCGTTGTAAGCGAAACGGTAAGTAATATTGACGAAAAAATTAAATCAAAAACTTTGTTCATAAAAATGCTTACTACTGATACCACTACCTTAATGTCAAAAGCACAAACGAAAGAGGCAAAAGACATAACTAAAAAGGTGCATGAAATAATACGCTATAGCGACCCTGTAAGCAATGACGCCCTGAGTTCTATAGAGTCACAAATCACAGTTCGTTTTAAAGAGTTTGAAAAAGCAATATGTGAAAACAGCGAAAAAGCAACCTCTCTCGGAGAAGAACTGATTATTTTGATTAAAGACCGAAACACAAAATGTAAATTGTTGAAATAAGAGGTGCGGGTGGTGTCATTAACCTGTAAAAATTGCGGTGGTAACATTTCGTTAGATGCAAATTCAAATTTAATAATCTGTGATTCTTGCGGTGCTAAGCAGTCGCTTACCGAAATTTTAGCGAGCGAGTGTGAAAACTTAATTTATAAAGAAGATGATTTACCCAAAAGTTCGCTAAACACATATAAAAGAGCGCTGTCAATGATGGCTTCTGCACGAACTGAAAGTTCTTTTGTTTTTGCGGCCAGTGTTTTTGAAGGAATCCAAAACGTTCTTAATGCCAGCACATTGGCTATAGAGTGCCGTGAAAAAGCCGAACTGTTTAAACGCGAACGAATATATAACAGTGCTGTTATTGATATGAAAAGCGATGACCCCGTAAGAATTGAGGGAGCTATACAAGCTTTTAAGTCTTTAGGCGAATACAAAGACTCGGTTGCCAAAATAGATGAGTGTATACCACTGTTAAGCGTAGCTCAAGCAAATCACCAGGAAAAACTGCGAATGGCAGAAGAACAACGTATAAAAGAAGAAAAGCAAAAACTAATGCGAGCCAAAAAGAATAAGTTTATCGGAAAACTGATTTCGTTAGTCGCACTTGCTGTAATCACAATTCTTATCTTTGGGTATTTCAGAATCTATTCATCATCCAACATTAAAATTTCACTTTCGCCTGACACAGAAAGTTATCTTACAGAAGGATATAACAAATATGTCTTCTGCTACGATGCAAAGATAGAAAACTATGGCTTTTTGGATGTTTCGGCAATTGAGGGCGAAATAATTATTGAAAAAGATAACGAAGTATTGGTTGATACAACGTTGAACTTTTACAATTATTCTTCGGCTGTTGTGCGCTCAAAGAAAAGTAGTAAGTTTACATGGGAGCTGACGGTGTATTCATATGATACTGCGCTCGCTTTATACGAAACTGATTTTGACGATTTAGATGTCAAAATTGATATAACCGGTATTACTTACACAAACGGTAAAACAAAAGCCTATTGATTGATGATAGATACACATGCAACAGCATAGAGGTCATCCGTGAATTAGATTCACTGACAATATATTAATTTTAAAAAGAAAAGGAGCTAATTAAAATGGCAAATCAAAACACCACATATCGTTTTGCTAAAAGTGATATGACTAAGGAGAAATTTGAAAGGGGAGTATATGTCGAAATTTATTCTGCCATTAATGCACCAGAAGAAATAGATAACAACATAACTCTTTCTGAAACAGTAGTCGAAACAGATCATATTGTAAAACAGGAAACCCATTATAATCTCCATTATAGTATGGAAGTGGGTTATGACCGTGAAGAGCAGTATGTTGTGCAAGAAAAGAAATATGATACAACACTAAAAAAAGATGTTGTTAGAAACGTTGTAAAAACAAGAAAGGTAACCGATTGGAGACCGCATTCCGGTTCTGAAAGTAACGTAAGTGGTATGGATGCATACGGTTTGCGTAGACGCGTTAATATGACCGATATTGGAGAGCGAGAAAATGACATATATAAACGATATTCCAGCGGTTTGATTGAATGTGGTACACAAAGTGTAGTGAAAAATTTTAAAGAGGAAAGACTTCCCACGGAGGAAGAAAAAACAATGTGCGTTCCTCTTTCAGAAGAGGAACACTTGAGCTATGCCAGCATTGGTGCAAATGACGAAATTTTTGAAATTAAGTTAAGACCTACATTTCCCGGAGATCAGCAACGTAAATTTAGAACAACAAAATGGGAAGCTACTGATATGAATGCAACAGTGTATGTAGTTGACCGTTATAAGCTTGCGTTTGATTGTGATGGTGAAAAATGCTTTGCAGGGCAGTATACTACAAGTGAAACACCTACAATTTATTGCTCAAAGGTATATAAGGATGAGGTTATTGCAGAAATTGATGCCAAAGAGCAAAATCATCTTGAAAATGACCCAGAATATCAAAAATGGCTTAAGATTTGTAAATACGGTCTCATAGGAGATGTGGC
The DNA here is from genome assembly GCA_045602525.1 of Acutalibacteraceae bacterium. Taxonomy (GTDB): domain Bacteria; phylum Bacillota; class Clostridia; order Oscillospirales; family Acutalibacteraceae; genus UBA737. The sequence goes on along the minus strand of JAZSBS010000098.1, from coordinate 7,934 downwards.
TTTGTTCATTCTTTCTTTAGTGCTTATGAATAGCTCTCTTATATTGGGTATTTTATTGCTTATTGTAAGTATTGCAGGTTTTGTTTTGGGTGGAAAATTGGGCAAAAAAATGAATGCAACAAAGGATTCCATTAAGTCAATTTATAAAGAACAACGTGAATCGCATTGGACAAAACTTCAAAACAAGAAGATACAGCTTCTTAATGATCGTTTTATAAAAATGGGAATAAATCCTTTGACAGAGGAAGAACTAAAGCGTTTCGATTTAGAAAACAAGCACATTTTAAACGCTCATTACAAAGATTCGCAAGCATAATTATATGGTGAAAAAACGGAACGAATTAATCCGTTCCGTACAAAGTAAATATAATTTTAACATAGGGCGAGGATTTTATCCTCGCCCTATGTTATAACCATTATAATTTGTTCAGCATTTCATCAATCGACTCGTCGTTGCCCCACTCTACGTCACAAGGTTTTTTGTGCAGTGACCAATGCTCTGTAAGCGATACCGTTTCGTTAGGCTGTACTGATTTTAGTGGGCTGAGTGACTCAACCTCAATAAAGGTTGCACAGGTATAGGTTTCAAAGCTGCAGTTATTATCGGGGTATGTTTCGTACGGATGATATGTTTCATAAGATTTGCGGAAAATATCGCCCTCCAGGCAATAATATGCTTCGGCTTGATTTAGGTCAAAGCCTAGCTTTAATGCTTGATTTACATTGGTGTCTTGACGGAGTGTGACATAATGCTTGCCAAAATGCAAGCGACTGTCGGCAAGATTTGTATAGGGCCAAACCGAAATATTGCGGTTAGCCAGTAGACCTGTATCATTATCGTTCATCGGCACTATAAGTGTGCCGCCTGTAGCCGATACGGTAAGTCCCCAAATAGAAAATTCTTGTGGTTTATCCGCAATATTTGTAACACGCATAGTAACGTGCATATTAGCGTCATCAGGGTCCATCTTAATTTCAAGCTGCTTCTGATGTCCGTTTTCTATCTCAGCGGGGGGAGTAAAGATTGCGCCGTTTACGGTAATTTCATACTTTAGGGGGGCAAGGTCGGGGTAGTAGCTGTGCGGATAACTTTCGGGAGATGTCCATATACGGTGACCGCCTAAAATTTCCCACTTTTTGCCGTTACCAAAAAAGTTTTGAAATTCGTCATCGTCTTTTGGCGCGGAAGCGTTACGATTGTCACACATAAAATTCCGACCGCCTACATATCCAAAGCGGATAATACGCGGACCAACATCTATTGTAACAAAGGCTTCAATAACACCGTTTGAAATAGAAAGCACCTTGCCGTAGTCCAGATAATTTTTAATTTCGGTTTTAATCATAAAAGTTCCTCCGTTTTAAGTAATTTCATTTTTTGTTCGGTGCCGCACTGAAGCGGCTTGCATAGCGATAGGGAATATATATCGGTGGCGCGACATTCGATATCAAAAATCTTTTGCGCATCAGAATCAAGTTCTTTAATCTGCGCGGCACGGGTTACCACGGGTATTAATCCTTGCGGTGATTTAAGGTGTGACAAGCCGTTATTGCTAAAGCCTAACACACGCACATACGGTGGTGTAGTCATAAAAAATTGATCATCAAACCCTAAAAATGCCGCAAGCACCAGCCGCCTGATGCGAGCGAGAGTGTACCGCTTGGTTTTAATCATATTATAAAGCTCGGAAAGTGATGTTGCAATACGCGCCGAAAAATAGATTTTATTGTGGAGACCCTCGCTGATATCAGGCAGATTTTTAAGCTCGTCTGCCGTTTTGGTGCGCAGAGCGCAAAGAATTGCGTTTTCAAGCCGCTTTATATCGGCAATGTGCTCGGGCTGTATAATACCGCGAATCTCACGCGGCATAAAGCGCTCGGTGTAACCGATATTTCCCTTTAACAATTCTTGCCTTATAAATGATGATGAAACAAATCCATCGTCTAATTCGTGCGAGTCGTGACCTGCGCCCAGTCGCTTTATTGTGTGAAATTCTATCGGTAAATTAAGTTTTTTTGCAGCCAAAATATACTCGATACCAAGATTGTTGTTAGCACCGCGAAGCAGAGTGAAATCAACACCCATTTCTGCGGCGGCTTGTTCGCGCGCCACCGCAAAGGTGATACCTGATTTCGCCTTTTGCGTAACCCTATCAAAAAAACTATCGCTAGACAGCACTTCGGCGGCATTTTTTAAAGGGTTGATATCGCCACACTCGCTACCAAATACGATTTTGTTGCATCCAAGGTTATATAATTGCCATACGCCAGCTAATGCAAAGTTTTGTGCGGTTGACATACTCCATAACACAGGCATTTCGGCTATAATATCTGCGCCGCACAGCAGGGCGAATTTTGCGCGTTGCTGTTTTGATATTACCGCAACATCGCCGCGTTGCACAAAGTTTCCGCTTATTACACAAGCAACCGTGTCGCCGAGAGTGTGCGCATAGTCAATAATGCGTTTATGGCCTGTATGCAGGGGGTTAAATTCTGCAATAATACCGACACACGACAAAAAATCACCTCTTTTTGCAAAAACACTCTTGAAAAATGAATATTAATAAAGTAAAATACTAGTGTATGTTATTTTACCATATTAAATTTTATCTTTCAATATTTAATTTAAGGGAGTAATTGAAAATGAAAGTATTTGTAGTTAACGCAGGAAGCTCGTCACTTAAATATCAGCTTATTGATATGGATAATGAGCAGGTTTTGGCAAAAGGTCTTTGTGAGCGTATAGGTGTTACAGGCGCCATCACACACAAGGCGGCTGACGGACGTGTTTACAAGGCTGAAACCGCAATGCCTACTCACAGCGAGGCATTTGAGGCAGTAGTTTACCCTATGACCAAGTCAGAGGCAAAGGTTATTGATTCACTTGATGAGGTTACTGCTATCGGTCACCGTGTTGTTCACGGCGCAGAAGAATTTAACAAATCGGCTCTTATTACCGATGAAATGATTGCAAAGGTTCGCGAGTGCAGTGTTATGGCGCCGCTTCACAACCCTGCAAACATTCTTGGTATCGAAGCTTGTACCAAAACCTTTGGCGACAAGATTCCACAGGTAGGCGTATTTGATACCTCCTTCCATCAGACAATGCCTGCACAGGCTTATATTTACGCATTACCTTATGAATATTACGAGAAATACCGCGTTCGCAAATACGGTTTCCACGGCACTTCCCACAGCTTTGTAAGTGATCGTGCGGCTGCTCTTGAAGGCAAAGACAAAAAGGATCTCAAGATTATTACATGTCATCTTGGTAACGGTTGTTCAATTTCGGCTATCAAGGATGGTGTTTGTATTGACACATCAATGGGCTTTACACCACTTGACGGCTTTATGATGGGTACACGTTGCGGTACACTTGATCCATCAACCCTTACATACATTGCAGAAAAAGAAAATTTAACATTTGCTGATATTGATTCTATCTGCAACAAAAAATCAGGTGTTCTTGGTGTTTCGGGCGTATCTAACGATAACCGTGACGTTGCCGCTGCTGCGGCACAGGGCAACGAACGCGCTCAGCTTGCAATAGATATGCAGCGCTATCAGATTCTTAAATTCGTTGGTTCTTATGTTGCCGCTATGAATGGCGTTGATACTATTGTATTTACAGGCGGTATCGGTGAAAACGACGAAGAGCTTCGTGAATACATCTGCGAAAACCTTGCATATCTTGGTGTTAAGCTTAACCTAGATGCAAACAAAGTTCATGGCGAAGAAATTAAGATTTCTACCGATGATAGTAAGGTAAACGTTTATATTATACCTACTAACGAGGAACTCAAGATAGCTCGTGATACAAAGGCTATTGTAGAGGCTCTTTAATCTAACATACTTAAAACGAAAGGATTAGCGGAAAATTGCATCAAGTGATGTCGTTTTCCGCTTTCTTTAAATTATGAATATTGCAAAGTTAAAAGAAAAAATAGCAAACGGTAATTTTGATAAGGATTTTATACTGCTTTATGGCGAGGCCGAAACTGCAAAAGCGCGTTATCTTGATGCAGTGGATGAATTTGTAAATCTATATGGTGATCAAGATAATATTCGTCTTTTTTCGGCGCCGGGACGTACTGAAATTGGTGGCAACCACACCGACCACCAACACGGACTTGTGCTTGCAGGTAGCGTAAATCTTGATGTTATAGCCGTAGTATCTGCCAACGGCAGCAATACGGTACGCTTAAAATCTAAAGGATATAAATTGGATGAGGTAGATATAACCGACCTTGAAATCAAGGAGGAAGAAAAGGGTAGAGCAGGCGCATTAATACGCGGTGTTTTGGCAGCGTTTAAAATGGGCGGATACAATATCGGGGGTTTTAATGCCTATACCACGTCTGATGTGCTTAAAGGCTCGGGACTTTCGTCCTCGGCGGCTTTCGAGGTGTTAATTTCCAACATTGTAAACGGTCTTTATAATGACGGCGCGGTAGATGCTGTAAGCATTGCAAAATACTCACAGTTTGCCGAGCGTGAATATTTTGGTAAACCGTGTGGTTTGCTTGACCAGATGGCTTCTTCGGTAGGCGGTTTTACCTATGCCGATTTTTGCGACCCGAAAAACCCTGTTGTAGAAAAGATAAACCTTGATTTGTCTGCGTCAGGTCACACGCTTTGCGTTGTTGACACGGGCGGCAATCACGCAAATCTTACGCAAGACTATGCCGATATTACACTTGAGTGTAAAGCGGTAAGTGAGGCTCTCGGTGTAGAATTTTTGCGCGATGCCAATCAAGAAAAATTTTATGCAAACCTTGCCGAAATTCGTGCGATCTGCGGCGACCGCGCAATACTTCGCGCTATGCATATTTTTAATGAAAATAAACGTGTGCTCACACAAAAGTCAGCGCTTGCGCGCGGCGATTTTAACACGTTTTTTGTAGCTGTTAAACGCTCGGGTGAGTCGTCGTATGATTTGCTTCAAAATGTATATTCGCCATCAAATCCACGTGAACAGGCTATATCATTAGCATTGGCGCTCACAAAGCAGTTTTTAAACGGTCGCGGCGCATACCGTGTACACGGCGGCGGTTTTGCGGGTACGATTCAGTGCTATATACCAAATAAAATGCTTGACGCTTATAAGCATATGATAGAGGCTGTCTTTGGCGAAAATTCTTGTGTTCCGTTAATGATTCGTGCAGTAGGCGGCTATGAATTAAAGGGTGAATAATTATGAATATTATCGAGAGCACTTGGAACGGTTTCAAGAGACTTGATTTTAAATTTGAGGATAGGGATTGCATACTTATCTGTCCTGAAAATGCGGTTCAAGGCAACAAATGGCTTTATAAAACAGAATATTTTGATGCTTTTCCCACGTTTGAAATAGAGATGCTCAAAAAAGGTTATCATGTGGCGCATATGAATAATAAGACGCGTATGTGTCCTGAGGAGGATACCGACGCTCGCCCGCGTTTTTGCGAATTTTTAAGCCGTGAGTTTGGTCTTTGCAAAAAATGCGCACTCGTTGGTATGAGTTGTGGCGGTATGCAGGCGGTATATTTTGCTGCTAAATATCCACAGTATGTTGCCTGTGCCTACTTGGATGCACCTGTTATGAACTACCTGAGTTGGCCGTTTGCGTTAGGTATAGGCGAGAATAATTGCTCGCAAGAATTTACTGGCAACATGGGGCTTACATTATCACAAATGCTGAATTTCAGAAATCACCCCATTGACCAAAAAGAAAATTTGCTTAAATCGGGTGTGCCGATTTTTTTGGTTAGCGGCGACAGTGACAAAACGGTGCCGTTTTGTGAAAACGGCAAGCTTCTCTGGGATTATTACAAAAGCAAGGGTGCTCATATCGATGTGATTGTAAAACCGGGGTGCGACCATCATCCGCACGGCCTTACCGATAACACACCACTAATAGAGTTTGTTGAAAAACATTATTGATATTTATTTAAAAAACAGCGGCCTACTTTGTAGACCGCTGTTTTTGGGTTTGCGTTATTCTTCACTAAAATCGTCTTTTCCTACGCCACAAAGGGGGCATACAAAGTCATCGGGAAGGTCTTCAAACTTAGTGCCTGGGGCGATTCCGTTATCGGGGTCGCCTGCAGCCTCGTCATAAACCCAACCGCAAATGTCGCATACATACTTTTTCATTTTAATTTCCTCCAAAAATTATTTTATTTCCTCAAAATCGGCGGCGCCGTGCTTGCAAAGTGGGCATACAATATCTTCCGGCAGGGTATCGCCTTCATATATATATCCGCATATTTTGCAAACAAATCCTTTTTTACCGTCGGTTTGTGGTTTTGGTTTTACGTTATCGTAATAATAACTGTAGGTCATGGTATCTTTGTCTGACAGCACTCGAGCTTCGTTAATTTCACATATGAACATACCATGCGTGTCAAGGTCAACGTATTGCTCTACTTTAAGAGATATAAACGAATTAATGTGTCGTGGCAAGAAAACAAGACCGTTATCAGAGCGAAGCGGTTCACAGCCTTCAAATTTATCAACGTTTCTACCACTCAAAAATCCAAATTTTTCAAACACTGAAAATGGTGCATCAACGCTTAGGCAGTTGATATTCATTTTACCGGTTTGTTTAATGATATGATGTGAATAGTTTTCTTTATTTATGGTTACGGCAATTTTGTTCGGTGTGTTGGTAACCTGCGTTACAGTGTTTACAATAAGGCCGTTATCCTTTTTGCCGTCATTACAGGTAACCACATAAAGACCGTAGCCAATGTTAAACAATGCCGAAAGGTCATTTTTGTTGGCGGTTGAGTCTTGCTGGGCGAGATAATCCATACAAAGCTCGTCAGCAAGCGCGGCAAGTTGGGTGCTGCTTTCTTCGTTTAAAGCAGACAGTATTTTAACAGTGTTTTCAGTAAAGGTAAGATTTTTGCTTTTTGCAAACATTTCCTTCATAACCTTAGTAGCCATCGGCGCCCAGCTACCGTTTTCTATAAACGCTACCGTGCGGTTTTGATAATTTCGTTCGGTCAGATGGTTTATAAATTCACGCATAAAGGGAAAAATCTCGGCATTGTAGGTGGTGGTGGCAAGAACTAACTTGCTGTAGCGGAAGGCATCCTCCACGGCCTCTGCCATATCACAGCGCGCAAGGTCGTTTATAACAACCTTTGGACAGCCGTTAGCCTTTAATTTATCTGCAAGTTGATATACCGCTTTTTTTGTATTTCCGTAAACAGAGGTATAGGCTATAACTATGCCTTCTTCCTCAACCTGATAGCTTGACCATATGTCATAAAGATTTATATAATACCCAAGGTTTTCGTTCAGTACCGGTCCGTGCAGTGGGCAGATTATTTCTATATCAAGTGTCGCCGCTTTTTTAAGCAAGGCCTGTACCTGAGCGCCATATTTACCCACAATACCTATATAATAGCGTCTTGCTTCGCAGGCCCAATCCTCGTCGGTGTCGGGTGTGCCAAACTTGCCAAAGCCGTCAGCCGAAAACAGAACCTTATCGGTGCTGTCGTATGTTACTATTACCTCAGGCCAATGAACCATAGGCGCTGTCACAAAGGTAAGGTTATGTTTGCCCAAACTCAGAGTGTCTCCTTCGCCTACAACAAGGCGATTATCGGTAAAATCTGTGCCAAAAAATTGCCTCATCATATTGAATGCTTTTTGTGATGATACAATTGTTACATTTGGATAGCGCTTTATAAAGTTTACAATATTCGCTGAATGGTCAGGCTCCATGTGTTGAATTATAAGATAATCAGGGGTATTATCGACTAAAACATTTTGGATATTATCGAGCCACTCGTGCGTAAAGGCGGCATCTACCGTATCCATAACGGCAATTTTTTCGTCAAATATCACATAAGAGTTATACGATATACCATTTGGCACAATGTACTGACCTTCAAATAAATCAATCCTTCGGTCGTTTACACCTACGTATTTGATATCGTTTG
>JAZSBS010000097.1:0-2845 GCA_045602525.1 Acutalibacteraceae bacterium | reverse complement strand
TATAAAAATGTATATAGTGGGAGGTTAAAGTATGTATCCATTATTACTGAAAGCGCCATTAAAGGATTATCTCTGGGGCGGCAGACGTCTTATAGAGGAATTTGGTTTTAAAACTGAAAAAGAAAAGGCGGCAGAAGCCTGGATGCTCTCGTGCCATAAAGATGGTAACAGTGTAGTACGAAACGGTGAGTTGGCAGGTCTTAGTCTGCAACAGGCTATAGAAATCTGGGGTGCAGAGGCGCTCGGTTGTAAAGCGGCAGATTTTACATATTTCCCGATTCTTATAAAACTTATTGATGCAAAGGACAGACTTTCGGTTCAGGTGCATCCAAACGATGAATATGCTCTTGCCAATGAGGGCGAATACGGAAAAACAGAAATGTGGTATGTTGTAGACTGTGACGAGGGCGCACAGCTTATATACGGATTTAATCAGGATATACCACAGGGTGAATTTTTAGAAAGAATAAACAATAATAATTTATCACCTGTCTGCAATTATGTACCTGTTAAAAAAGGCGATGTGTTCTTTATTGAGGCGGGTACTATGCATGCCATAGGTAAAGGTATACTTATAGCAGAGGTTCAACAAAATTCGAACACGACCTATCGTGTATCTGATTATGGCAGACTTGGCGCCGATGGTAAACCCCGTCAGTTGCATATAAAACAGGCGGTTGAGGTCACCAAAACTAAGCGTCCGACAAAGCCCTATGGAAATGTGGGTGATGTAACGCTTTATCCGTTTGGTACGGTAAGAGAACTGGCAAAATGCGAATATTTTACTACTGAACTTATAAAACTTGACGGTAACGTTGGCATTTACGATAATGATAGTTTTATTTCACTTTTAATTCTTGATGGAGAGACTACACTATCATATACCGGCGGTATGATGCGCCTTAAAAAAGGCGATAGTGTATTTTTACCCGCAGGCTTGAAGGTCCGTCTTTGTGGTACCGCCGAAGTGCTTTATTCGCACCTATAATTATTAAGGATTTTTGTATCTTAACACAATTAACCTTAAACGTGAGGAAAATGTTGGTACATCTGTTGCGGTGAGTTTTAATAAAGTTTAAATAAAAAACCAAAGGGTCTGCAGTATCGCAGACCCTTTGGTTTTTTATTTGTTTTCTCTACCGTATAAAACAGTGTTTTCTTTTAAAATATTGGCAAGCCAAGGATTTATACACTCGCTTTTAATTCGCCACTTCCAGTTATTACCCAGTGTTGACGGAGTGTTTATACGACCCTCACTTCCGAGTCCCAAAAGATCTTGTATCATCAGAATACAGGTGTCAGCAACACTACCTAAAGCTGCCTTTATCATAGCCCAGTTAAAGTCGTTGTTGCTCTGATGATTTAAATAATCTTTCGCTTGCTTTACAGTGTCAGCGTTGCTGTCTGCGAGCCAGCCCATGATAGTATTATTATCGTGAGTGCCCGTGTAGATAATGCAGTTTTTAATATGATTGTGAGACAGATACGCATTGCTGCTATCGCCGTCAAATGCAAATTGTAGTACCTTCATACCCGGAAAACCGGTGCTGTCCAGCATTTTGCGTACGGCAGGAGTAATTATGCCAAGATCTTCGGCAATTATGGGCAAATTATTACCAAACTCTTGCTTTAATTCATTAAACAAATCAATGTCGGGGCCCTTTATCCATTTGCCGCCCTTGGCATCGGTATCGCCATAGGGGATAGCAAAAAATGATTCAAATCCTCTAAAATGGTCTATGCGTACTGTGTCATATCTTTTTAGTGCGTGCCCTAAATACCGCTTCCACCAAGAAAATCCGGTCTGCTTCATATAATTCCAGTTATAAAGCGGATTCCCCCAAAGCTGACCGTCTTCGCTGAAAGCATCGGGAGGTACGCCCGCAACGGCAGAAGGCGTGTAATCGTCGTCTAACAAAAATTGTTGCGGTGTGCTCCAAACATCTGCGCTGTCAAGCGCTACATATATCGGAACATCACCGATTATTTTTATACCGTTTTTATTAGCATAGATTTTAAGAGCAGTCCATTGTTCGTAAAATTTAAACTGTAAGAATTTATGAAAAGCAATATCGTTTGCATAGTCAGATTGCGCCTGCTTTAGCGTGGGGGGATTTCTTTTTTTGAAGTTTTCATCCCAAGTATGCCAAGCACTGCCTCCAAAGGCCTGCTTAAGTGATATAAAGAGCGCATAATCGTTAAGCCAATCGGCGTTATCAGTAACAAATGTGTGATATTTTGTATCTGCATTAAAGCGGCTAAAAGCCTTTTTAAGCAAAGGATAACGACCTATATAAAGCTTTTCATAATCGATTTCTTGCGCATTTGCACCAAAATCGTAAGCTGTAATTTCGTCTTTTGTAAGCAAACCATCTTTTACAAGTATATCAAGGTCTATAAAGTATGGATTACCTGCAAAGCTGGAAAAGGATTGATAGGGCGAGTCGCCAAAGTTTGTGGGGTTCAGCGGCAGTATCTGCCAGTAGCTTTGCCCAGCGATTTTTAAAAAATCCACAAAATCATATGCCGCTTTACCAAATGTACCAATGCCATATGGCGATGGTAAAGAGAATATGGGCATAAGTATTCCGCTTGTTCGCATATGTGTAATCTCTCCAAAAATATGTAATATCAGTATTATATCACCCGAAAAGCAAAAGAGCAAGGAAAACCCTTGCTCTTTATAATGTTAATATAGCGAAGTCAGTTTTGGTGCTGTAAATATTTTGTCGAAATATTTTTTAAAATTTATATTAAAAAACACTTGCAATATAATTATTTATGTAGTATAATACCATTACGCTCAAACGAGCGCACAATATATCGCGGGGTAGAGCAGTTGGTA
>JAZSBS010000096.1:0-2893 GCA_045602525.1 Acutalibacteraceae bacterium | reverse complement strand
CGCTGGTCGATATCGCCCTCAAAGAGGGTGCGGACGCCATCGCCCACGGTTGCACCGGTAAGGGTAACGATCAGGTCCGTTTTGAACTGACCATCAAGGCTTTTGCCCCCAATATGCCCATCATCGCGCCTTGGCGTGAGTGGGATATCAAGTCGCGTGAAGAGGAGATCGATTATGCCGAGGCGCATAACATCCCCCTCAAGATCAACCGCGAGACCAACTATTCCAAGGATAAGAACCTTTGGCATCTTTCTCACGAGGGTATGGACCTTGAAGATACCGGTAATGAGCCAATGTACGATAAGCCTGGTTTTCTTGAAATGGGCGTTAGTCCCGCAATGGCACCTGATGAACCTACATATGTAACACTTGATTTTTGTCAGGGTGTTCCTGTAGCACTTGACGGCGAAAAGATGAGTGCGAAAGACATTATCTTAAAGCTTAACGAGCTTGGTGGCAAAAACGGTATTGGCATTATAGACATCGTAGAAAACCGTCTTGTTGGCATGAAGTGTCGTGGTGTTTATGAGACCCCCGGTGGCACTATCCTCTACCGCGCACACGAAGCGCTTGAAAGCATCTGTCTTGACAAGATGACATTACACGAAAAGCAAAGACTTGCTATTACCTATGCAGAACTCGTTTATAACGGACAGTGGTTTACACCTTTGCGTGAGGCGCTTGCGGCATTTGTTGACAAAACTCAGGAAAAGGTTACAGGTACTGTAAAACTTAAGCTTTATAAGGGTAACATTATAAAGGCTGGTATCTGGAGTGACTACTCACTTTACAGCGAAGAAATCGCAACCTTTGGCGAAAGCGATTACGACCAGAAGGATAGCGCCGGCTTTATTAACCTTTATGGTCTGCCTATCAAGGTTCAGGCTATGGTTGATGGCAAAAAATAATAAAAGGATAATTCTGCCCGACTTTGCGGTCGGGCAGTTAAGTGTTTTTAAAAGTATATTATGACTAACGTTTTTATTGATGGAAGTGCAGGCACAACAGGGCTTCGCATATATGATAGATTAAGTGTAAGAGAAGACATTTCTCTTATCAAATTACCCGAAGATTTACGCAAAGATGACTCTGCTCGTGCAGAGGCAATCAACTCGGCCGATATAGTGTTTTTATGCTTGCCCGATGATGCGGCGCGTCAGGCAGTTAGTTTTGTAAAAAACGATAAAACTGCTATTATTGACACATCTACTGCGCATCGAACTCACGGTGATTGGGTTTATGGGTTTCCGGAACTTACAGGCAAACGCGAAGAAATAATAAATTCAAAGCGCATAGCAAACCCCGGTTGTCATGCCAGCGGTTTTATCGCCCTTGTTAAACCACTTGTTGAAGCGGGTGTGTTAAGTGTCAAAACAGCACTTAGTTGTTTTTCGCTAACGGGCTATTCGGGCGGCGGCAAAAAGATGATTGCTGATTATGAAGATCCCAATAAATCGGCGTTGCTTAAAGCGCCGCGTCAGTATGGACTTGCCCAACAGCATAAGCATTTAAAAGAAATGCAGGTTATATCGGGTGTTGAGACGGCTCCCGTATTTTGCCCAATAGTTTCTGACTTTTATAGTGGTATGGAAGTAACAGTAACACTGTTTAAAGGGGACGTTAAGGCAAATATTGATGATATAAAAGCAATATACAAAAAATACTATGCTGGTAAGCTTGTTCATTTTGACGATTCGGCTGACGAGTGTGGATTTTTATCTGCGGCGGCATTATCGGGTAAAGACGATATGCAGCTTTGTGTATTTGGTAATGATGACAGAATAGTACTTACAGCACGCTACGATAATCTTGGCAAAGGTGCATCGGGTGCTGCAATTCAAAATATGAACATCCTTATGGGTGTAGATGAAACTATAGGTTTGGTGTTTTAATGGATATTAAAATTATAAACGGTGGTGTATGTGCGGCACAGGGCTTCAAAGCATCTGGCGTACACTGCGGAATCAGAAAAAATAAACTTAAAAAAGATTTGGCAATGATTTGTAGCGATGTTGTAGCCAATGCCGCGGCGGTATATACCACCAATCTTGTAAAGGGCGCGCCACTTATTGTTACAAAAAATCATATTGCAAACGGCAAGGCTCAAGCCGTTATCTGCAACAGCGGTAACGCTAATACCTGTAACGCTAACGGTATAGAAATTGCCGAGCAGATGAGTGATTTGGTAGCAAAAGAGCTTAATATAAAAGCAGATGACGTGGTTGTAGCATCAACAGGTGTTATCGGTCAACCGCTTGATATTACACCTATTGCCGAGGGTATTCCTGTTTTAGCAAAAACTTTAAGCGAAAACGGCAGTCACGGCGCGGCTGAGGCAATTATGACCACCGATACAATAGGTAAGCAGATTGCTGTTGAGTTTACACTTGGCGGTAAGGTGTGCCGTATGGGTGGTATCGCAAAGGGTAGCGGTATGATTCATCCCAATATGGCAACAATGCTTGTTTTCATTACTACCGATGCGGCAATATCTGATGATATGCTTCAAAAGGCGCTTTCGGGAGATATTGCAAACACCTTTAATATGTTAAGTATTGACGGCGACACCTCAACAAACGATATGGTTACCGTGCTTGCAAACGGTATGGCAAAAAATAGCGAAATTGTTGCAGAGGGCGAAGATTTTAATACCTTTATGAAGGCGCTTAATACTGTTACGGTTAATCTTTGCCGTGTTATTGCAGGTGACGGCGAGGGTGCTACAAAAATGCTCGAGTGCTGTGTAAGCGGTGCTGACTCTTTAGATACAGCAAAAACTGTTGCGAAAAGCGTTATCTGCTCCAGTCTTTTAAAAGCTGCTATGTTTGGCGCTGACGCTAACTGGGGAAGAGTGCTGTGCGCTATCGATTACAGCAAAGACGATGTCGATGTT
>JAZSBS010000095.1:0-6352 GCA_045602525.1 Acutalibacteraceae bacterium | reverse complement strand
ACTCGCCTCGTTTTAATGCGAAGGATATGTTTTTAAGGTTGTCCTTTTTACCAAGATACGAAAAACTTACATTTTCAAAGGAAATATGATATGCTTCATCGCCTTTGCCATCATCCGCGGTAACGGTAAGCTCGTTTTCTTGTTCCATAACACTTGAAATTCGTTTGGCTGAGGCGGCGCATTTGGTGTACATAACAAACATGCGTGACAGTGACATCATTGCCATAGATATAAGCGTGAAATATTGCATAAATGCAATAACGGTGGTTGCAGAGGAGGTTTTATTGGCTACAAAATAGGCGCTGAAGGCTACAACTGCAACAATGCCAATGTTCATAAGCAATGTCATAATCGGGTTGACGACACCCATAATAATTCCTGCTTTTGCCTCGTTTTTGCGAAGTGCCATATTTGCCTTATCATAACGTGCGTTCTCGTAATCAACCTTTGACAACGCCTTTATAACGCGGATACCCTGAGCATCCTCACGAACAACTCTAACCATGCCATCGACCGATTGCTGAACTGTAGAGTAAAGTGGAACACCCTTTTTTGAAATGCTGTAAACCACAATAAAAATAAGGGGCAGCGTTGCAATCATAACAAGGGCTAACTTTCTATCCATAACAAGTGTTATGAGAGAGCCACCAAGCAAAAGAATAGGAGCACGTATACCCATTCTTTGTATCATACCGATAAAATTTTGAACGTTATATGTATCAGATGTTATTCTTGATTCAAGTGAGGGAATAGTAAAACTGTCGGTGCTTCTTGCCGAAAGATGTAGCGTTTTTGAAAAGAGTTCTTTTCTCATACGGGTTGAGAATATCATTGTGGTTTTAGCTGCCATTCGGTTGGCGATTATGTTACCAAGTGAAGCGATTATAGCACAGACTGCCATAAGAATACCAAAGAATAAAATACTCCTAATTTCACCCGTTTCGATTACATTTTCTAAGATATAACTGAGCAAAAAGGGGATAATAAGCTCGGCAACAGTACCGATAATTTTTATTGTAGTACCGACTGCTATGCGTGAACGCAGTGGCTTTAGAAATTCAAAAACCCACTTCATTTGTTTTCCTCTTGGCTTTCTATAATCTCTCGTGCCTTTGTTTCCATGCGGTGTAAAACTGCATTAAAAACTTCAAGCTCTTTTTGCGGTATTCCTTCGGATAATAATGACATCCACTCCATTGATGCCGTCTTAATTTCGGGGAGAATAGCAAGCATTTTTTCGATTGGATGCACCGAAAACTGCCGTTTATCGCTAGGTGACGGCCTTCTTAAAATATATCCATTTTCCTCTAGGAAATTAAGATTTCTGGCAACGGTACTTTTGTTGACGCAAAGGTCTTGCGCGATTTCTTCTTGCGAGCGCCCAGGCTCACGGCAAATGCAAAGTACGTAAGAATAATGTCCGCTTTGCAGGTCTTTTGCGGAAATTTTGCTGTGCCTGTAAATTGCTTGGGAACGGCTGATGTTGTTCAGCATCTTCATAAATTTTAACATACTATATACCTCAATATATATTAGTTGCGTAAGAAACTGTTGCATACGCAACTATTATAACAGAGTGTCCTAATAAAGTCAATCGGTACATGCGGAATTAAAGAGTTTAAGTAATTGTGGCACGAACATGAAACCGAACCGTGCATTCGACACCTCAATTTAGATGTCATTACAAATAAGATTATAATGGCAAGATTCAAATATTATATCGACATCAAAAAATGTCAAGTGACTTTGCAATGAAAATCTATAATATTGAAAAAATTTTTTAAGTGTGTTATAATATAAACATCGAAATTCATAAAGGAATTGGTATATATGAAAACCTATACAATTATTGCCGGTGTTAATGGCTGCGGTAAAAGCAGTTTGACAGGTGTTTTAAGGACTGAAATTGATAATTTAGGTAAAATTATTGATGTTGATAAAATTACTGTTGAATGTGGCGGTAATGCTATTGAAGGCGGCAAAAAAGCCATTTCAATCATCGACGATTGCTTAGATAAAGAGATTTGCTTTACTCAGGAAACCACTCTTTCTGGTAGAAAAACTCTAAACACAATTAAACGAGCAATCGAAAAAGATTATTATATCCGTCTTTATTATGTTGGACTTGATACAATGGAAGAAAGTTTACTTCGCATTGATAACAGAGTAAAAAAAGGCGGTCATAATATTGATACCGAAGCAGTTACAAAACGCTTTGCTAAGCGTTTTGAAGATTTGCTCACCGTATTACCGCATTGTAATGAGGCAACTTTTTATGACAATGACAACGGCTTTGTAACAGTCGCTAAATATAAAAATGGTGAACTACAACCAATTGGTAAAAATAGTCCCAAATGGCTAAAAGAATTAATTGAAAAGATGAATTAACATAAAAGCGTGTGGCAGATGATGGCACACGCTTTATCTATTAATTGATATTATTCTTACAAAGCGTCAAAACTCATATTCGGGTAATTCGAAGATATGATTTAACTATCCGTTTTGGACACAAAATTTTCGTCCACAAAATTCGATGTCAAATTAGTATGTTTCTTTTTGTATATAACGCACAATAAAAATGAAGTATGGTGTTTGTTTAACATTTACCTCCCTATAGCCGCCTATACACCATATGTGCTTTAAACCCGCATTATTAAAGGAATTTTTTGGAAAGCAAAAATTTATGGTGTTCTCTTGACATTTTCCCCGTCTGCTGCCTCTACCATAAAACATTTTTTGGATGATACCAATACAACCCTTCACGATTATGATTTGATTATGACGGGTGACTTGGGTAAGGTTGGAAGCGATTTGTTATATGAATTACTTGAAGGTGATGGTATTGATATCCGTTGCCGTCACAGTGACTGTGGTCTTTTGATCTTTGACCGTAAAACGCAGGATGTTCATGCGGGCGGTTCGGGTTGTGGATGTAGTGCCTCTGTTCTAAATTCTTTTGTAATGCATCGTTTTGAATCCGGTGATTTTAAAAATATTTTATTTATGTCCACAGGGGCGTTAATGTCACCAACTTCGTCGTTGCAGGGCGAAACAATACCGGGTATATCTCATCTTATAAATATCAGGATATAAAAAAATTGACATTTTAAGTCAAAAATATTATAATAATAAGGTAATCAAAACCCTATCTTACAGATAGGGTTTTGATGGTTAAAAAAGGAGGTTGCATTATGGACGAAAAATTGTTAGAACTTGAAGAACAGATATTTGAACTTATTAAAAACAAACGCTTTGTCCAACTTAAAAAAATACTTTCCGAAATGCAACCTGCCGATATCGCTGAAATTTTTGAAGAAGCAAAGGATAAGGAAATACCTGTATTATTCCGCATCTTACCCAAGGAATTGGCGGCAGAGGTTTTTGTGGAATTTGATAGTGATAAACAAAAATTGCTTATCAATGCTTTCAGTGATAACGAGCTTCGTGAGGTTTTGGATGAATTGTTTATGGACGATACGGTTGACCTTATCGAAGAAATGCCTGCTAATGTGGCAAAACGTATTTTAAAGCATACCGACGCCAATACCCGACGTATGATAAATCAACTGCTGGCATACCCGGACGATAGTGCAGGTAGTATTATGACTACCGAGTATATCGATCTTAAAAAGAATATGACGGTCGATGAGGCACTTGACCGAATCCGAAACAAGGGCATTGATACTGAAACAATTTATTCTTGTTACATTATTGATAGCCGTCGCAATCTTTTGGGTACGGTATCACTCAGAGATTTACTGCTTAATAAAAAAGACTGTATTCTCAAGGATTTGATGGATGAAAATGTAATCTATGCCAATACCCTTGATAATAAAGAAGAAGTAGTAACGCTATTTGACAGATACGATATGTTGGCGCTACCGGTTGTTGATAAAGAGCATAGACTTGTGGGTCTTATCACGGTTGATGATGCTATTGATGTTATGCAAGAACAGACATCTGAAGACATCGAAAAAATGGCGGCTATACTGCCTAGTGAAAAAACATATCTTAAAACCGGTATTTTTGAAACCTTTAAATCCCGTATACCTTGGTTGTTATTTCTTATGATTTCTGCCACCTTTACGGGTGCGATCATTTCAAGCTTTGAGGCTCGCCTTGCACAATGTATCGCGCTTGTTGCATTTATACCAATGCTTATGGGTACGGGCGGTAATGCAGGTAGTCAGACATCTGTGTCTGTTATACGCGCACTCAGTCTTGGTGATATTGAGTTTAAAGATATTTTTAAAGTTATCTGGAAAGAATTGAGGGTTTCCCTTATCATAGGCATTGTTTTAGGTGTTATCAATTTTGCCAAACTTTATCTTGTCGACTTTTTGTGGTTACACACCTTTGACACAGGAGTTGAACTTGCCCAAATGGCAACAATATGTTTAACACTTATTTTTGTTATAATTGTTGCAAAAATGCTTGGTGCGGTACTTCCTATCGTTGCAAAAAAAATTGGTCTTGATCCTGCGGTTATGGCAAGTCCTTTAGTTACAACAATTTTAGATGCTGTATCACTTTTAATATACTTTGGTATAGCGGCGGTTTTGGTTCTATAAAACAATCCACCCTGTTGTGAAAAAATCATATCAGGGTGTTTTTTTGTTTAAAAAAATAATTTTCAACATCTGCACAAAGGTAATGATAAATTGGTAAATGTAATTCTTGTATTCGGTAGGTTTCGGTGCTGTCAGCGTGAATTATAATGTCTGAAAGCTTGTCAAGTTTACATTTTTTAGCGCCAACAAGAGAGATTACCTTGCATCCGATAGCACGCGCCGTTTTAGCGGCATTAACTACATTTTGAGAGTTGCCAGAGGTGCTTATAGCAAGCAGTATATCGTCTTGTTTGCCTAAAGCGTAAAGTGCTTGCGCGTAGAGTAGCGACGGGTCCTCGTCGTTTAAAAATGCTGTTAAAAAGGCTGTTTGAGAATGAAGCGATATTGCGGGTAAGCCCTGCATAAGGCCGGCGGCTAATTGCTTGTCATCGAATGAGGCTGTCTGCTCGTCGGTGAGTGGTCTTTTTTTTAGAAAGCCTTTCATAAGCTCGCCTACAATATGGTCAGCGTCAGCTGCACTACCACCGTTGCCGCAAATATAGAGGCAGCTACCGTTTTCAAATGCTTTTATAAGCAGCTCGGTTGCCTCTTTTATTTCGCCTTCGCAACTTGAAAGCAACGGGTATCTTGTTATAAGTTCAGATAAAGTTTCCATATTAAAATCCCTCAAAATGACCGATTTTTGTTTTGTTTAAGAAATCAATATAAGTGTTAAAATCAATACCGCGAATATTGTTTACAAAATGGTTATAACCTGTATTACCGTCACATTCCCACTCGATAAGGAACATTTCCTTTTTATCGGGGTCTACCGTTACGGCATCAAGCTGTAAAATACCGCTGGCAGCAATCTGGCTTTCTCCGCTACAAACAACCACATTGTCGTTTATGCGTGTAATCTTATAACTAAATGCTTTATCTTGCGGAATTTCATTTGCCACGAATAGATTAATTTCATTATTTTCATTGGGCTCGTCAAACATAAGACAAAGCGGTTGCTGTGAATTTTTGATAAAATCGTAGGCAAGTTTTTTTGTAAAGTAGTAGTCAACCACTGCGTCGGAAATTTGTGGCCAACCGTCTAAAAGATTCCACCAAATAAGACCGCCGTGAGTGGCTTTTCGTATGCGGAAGCGTTCTATCATAAATTTAAAGGCTTCTGCCTGGAAAATTTGACTTGCTTTAGCAATACCCTCGAGTGCTTGTTCGCCATCACCAAACAGTGTTTTCATTCGTTCGAAATAGTCAACCGATTCTTCTGCTGTGGCACGACCTGTATTACTGTCGGGCATATCACTGAAGAGTACTGCGACCTGACGAAGCATTAATGCTATGCGGTATTCGTATTTGCCTATGTGTTTGGTTTCCATGCTTGCTGCGTGAACAATGTAATCTTCGTTAGGGCGACCGTTTGGTAAAATGATTGGCCACAGTTTTTCTGGGGTAATAAATTTCTTTATAGACTCAACTGATGGGCAACCGTGGAAGCCTGTTTCTGACGCAAAAAGTGCGGTTGCGTTTTTATAATAATCACTCTTAAAGTAGTTGCGCGGTCCCCAAAGATGATCTTCGGCAGGGCGGCATTTATCGATTAGAGCAAACGATGTTTCGTCTATGTAGGGTGAGCTTGGCAAATATGGTCTAAAGCCGTCATAAGCGCGCAAAACCTCGGGTAAAACCTTACGGGTAAGAACATTTTGATTTGGGTCAAGGCGTTGAGCATTTTTTTCGGCATAGGTATAAAACGCATCACATTCGTTATCACCCGCCCAAAGCACGAT
>JAZSBS010000094.1:0-13928 GCA_045602525.1 Acutalibacteraceae bacterium | reverse complement strand
TTGTTATTGTTAAGGTGCAAGAGGAAAATGGCGAAGAGTATTTTTGCGAAATTGAGGACGATGACGAATACGAAACCGTTGCCGTCGCTTTTGTTGACCGCCTTGTAGACTTTTTTGAAATAGACGAGAAATAAATTTAATTGCACGTTCTGCCTTGTCCGTGTATCCTGGCTTATATAACCCTACAACATAATACAAAGGGATTTCTGCTCAGACGGCGGGTTTGCAGGCCTCCCGCGGGGGTGCCGAGTTCGGAAGAAGGGAGGGCGAAACCGTTTGGCGAAAACCCACCTGAAATTAAGTTCAGGTTATCATTAAGCCGTTACGGCAAGGCGGAACGAAAGAATTTTAAAATTTGGCAAAAAAATTCTTGACTTATTTTAAAAAAGTAATATAATAAGTATTGCTCAATTAAATATTGGGGAATTGTGTAACGGTAGCACGACAGACTCTGACTCTGTTTGTTGGGGTTCGAATCCCTATTCCCCAGCCAAAAAATAAAGACCATCAAAAGATGGTCTTTATTTTTTCTTGTCTGTGTTATAGGGATGCGAACCCGTTGGGTTCGGCGATGCAGCCGCAAAACCGCATTACTCCCAAAAGCATCTGGGAGGCGTTGGCTGCAGGCGGTCAGGGTATGATTACCGTGGCAGTTGCTTGTGGCGTAGCGGGTATTATCGCAGGTACTATTACTATGACAGGACTTGCTACAATGCTTATTAACGGTATCCTGGCGCTTGCAGGCGATAAGGTTATCATTGCGCTTTTCCTTACAATGCTTACCTGTATTATTTTAGGTATGGGCGTGCCCACTACAGCAAACTATTGCATTATGGCCGCCACCTGCGCTCCTATTCTTATAAAGATGGGCGTGCCTGACCTTGCGGCGCACTTCTTTGTGTTCTATTTCGGTATTGTAGCCGACCTTATAGGTCTGGGACTTGTAGCAATAATAATGCTTATTCAATATTTATTAAAAAGAAAATCTGCCATAACGGCATAAAACAAAAAACACGAACAAATTTGTTCGTGTTTTTTATTTTACAGATTCATATAAAATCCTTCTTTCCTACCAAAAAAGTCTTTAGGTTCGCTTTGAGTTACCGCAAAAATTTTGCCTGATTTGTAAAGCAGTGCGAAGCTAAAATTGTTGCCCATGCTTTCTGACAATTCAACTTTTACTTTTTTGTAAAGCGGGTCTTTTATTTTTAAGAGGTCTGGTATATGCTTTTCGCAACCAGAAGATAGCATATCGCAAACTATTTTTTCGCGTAAAATTTCACTGTTGCATCTGTCTTTAAAAAATTCAAAAAGCTTTTGAACATATGACGAAAGGTTCATTTTGCTACCGCTTACTGCATTACCAAATTCATAAAACAATTCAAACGGCTCTATGCCGATTCCATTTATTAGGTAATCCAGCGTCAGCAAAAATCTGCCACTGTTATAAAGTCTTTCTAATGCGTCCTCGCAGTTTTTTAGCGACAAAATCTCATTCTCTGTAAGCCAGGGGGTAGATGTAACCTCATACGGCGGCTTGTCGCTGTACTTGCAGGGATATTTATCGCTGTTTTCACGCATATCAGAGCCGTAAAGCAGTTTTAAAAATCCCATCTGAAGCATATGGGCGTGTAGGTTATAGCCCGTGTTAAAACTGTTTTTAAAGCTTTCAAAGTTCTCACCAGTAAGCCCTGCGATAAGGTCAATGTGAATATGCATATTGTTAAAGCTTAAAAGTGTTTTTATGTTTTTAATCAGTTTTTTTATGTCGGTCTTGCGGTTTATCAGCCGCAGGGTTTGTTCATTAAAAGACTGCATACCTATTTCAAGCTGCACTGCACGATACGGCATTGATTTTAATATATCGAGCGTTTCGAGGTGCAAAATATCGCCCGCGATTTCAAAATGGAAACACACGCCGACGGGTATTTTTGTGCCGTAATTATCTTTGATAAACTGAAAAATTTCGTTTGCACGTTTATAATTTGCATTAAAGGTGCGGTCGACAAATTTAACAGTTTTTGTACCGCTGTTTGATAACAGTATAATATTTTCTTTTACCATATCCATATCAAAGTATCTTAAGTTTCCGCATCTTCCCGACAGGCAAAACGCACAGCGATAAGGGCAGCCTCGACTTGTTTCTATATAGCATATTCTACCACTCAGATTGTCAAAAAACTCTTGTATGTAAGGGCTTGGCGGCGTGTCGGTATATACCATCTCCGGAATTGATACAATTTTCCCGTTTTCTCTAAAAGTCAGTCCGTCAATAGTGTAAAAAGATGATGCCGAATGTAGTGCATCGATCAGTTTTGGAAAATTAAACTCTCCCTCGCCCGACAAAACAAAATCCGCAAAATCATATTTTTCTAAAATGTCACTCGCGCGATAGGCAACCTCGGGACCGCCAAGGACAATTTTGCAATCATGTTTTTCTTTGAGTTTTCGACAAACATAAAGAGTTTGTTCTATATTCCATATATAACACGAAAAGGCATATACATCGGCGGCGTTAACGCTTTCTGAAAGCTCGTCAAGGTCGGCGTTTATTGTGCTTTCAACCACGGTGGCATTAACATCACTTTTACAAAACTCTCTTACGCCTACCAAAAGACACCATGGAGAGAGTGATGCGTGAATGTATTTAGAATTTAAACAACTTATTATAAGATTCAACCTTGTCCACCGCCTTAAAATGAAATACAAATATTAAAATAACAGGACTTCACATTGAAAGGCCTGTTATTTTTGTGTCTATGACAACCCACCGCTTTCAATATATTCTGCCAACAAATCTCGCGCAAAGATATTTGGGTCGTACCGCTCGACTATTGTCAGATTGTTGTATTGATAGTCGGCGGTGTAGTTATCTACCACTATATAGTAAGTAGCGTTTGGGTCAACATTGTTTCGAATGCTGTTGCCGTAATCACCGCAACAAATAAAATAGTCCTCATTGTTGGTTTCTAAAAATTTACGCTTTAAATCACGTCCTTTTACAGAGCATAGCGTAAGTTGGTTGTCAAACGTAAATAGAGACGATAATTGACCGTATGTTACCTCGCCGGCAGGCAGATTATATGGACTGCGTGTTCTTATGAATCCGCCGCCCAGCACTATTTTGTATTTGTCGCCCCATGCTTTTACACCGGTATCATAGTACAAATTGGCAACGATTTGTTCCAAAAATTCGCTGTTGCGATAGGTGCTGTTATATCCTAACACTCTATTGGCAGGAGAGATTAAATCGTCATATTTTTCCAAGAGCTTTTGTATAATTGGGTCATCATCGAGGTTTTGATATTGACTCGTGGAAATAAGTTCTACCGTGTCAACCGAGGATTCATATGTAACCGAATTAATAGCAACCTCGGCGTGTGAGATACCGCCCTTGTTATCGCCGCGGTTTTGCAGGTGATAAACACCGTACTCATCCTGCAGACAATAACCCTGATGGGTGTGTCCTTCAAACACGAGGTCAACATATCCGTTTGAAAGCGCTGTATCATAATACGATTTTATTTGTGAAGAGTTTATTTGCTGAACGGAACCGAGATTGGTATTGCCGTATCCGTCGTGTAAAACATATACTATAAAATCAACTCCGTCTTTTCTTAAACGGTCAGCCTCGGCTTTAACAAGGCTTGTCAATTGATTGCCAACCTTAAAATAAACCTCGTTGCATTTGTCCACAGCGATTGACGAATAACAGTCTCCTATAGCGCCTATAATACCGATTTGCAGTCCGTCGGCTTCTACAACCACTGAGGGTTCGCAATAGTCGGCAAGTTTGTTTGTTGCGCGATCATAAATATTGATTGCAAGGAAGGGAAATTCGGCAAAATCATCATTGTTCTCAATATATTCCTCGCCCCAGTCGTATTCATGATTGCCAAGCGCCATAGCAGCAAAGTCAAGCTCGTTCATCCAATCGGTCATAATAAGACCTTTTGTCATATTGGATTCGGATTGACCCTGCCACATATCGCCTGTGGAAAGGAATATGGCATTTTCGTCGGTTTTTCGGGCGTTTTTAAGGTATGTTGTAAGCTCGTCAACGCCAATATGGCTGTCAGAATCAGCAAGCTTTCCGTGCAGGTCGTTTATCGAATAAAAATCAATATAAACAATAACCGAAACCGAGCACTTATCGCAAAGACCGTTGCCGTCGTTATCGGTGTGTTTTTTACAATCGTTGGAATCTTCGGTTTTATTATTACTGCTACCGTTTTCTTGGTTTTTGTTATTGTTAGAGCTTTGAGGGGATTCCTGTTTTTGAGGAATGTATTCTACCTTGGTATAAACATCTTGTGTAACAAGCTCTGTTGTGCGAACCTTGGCGGAGTTTGTTACGGTGTTAAACGCAACCTCGGCGCGTGATATGCCAACAGCCTGAGACTCACTGTTTTGCAAATGATATATGCCATTTTTGTCCTCGGTTTTATACGACTGATTTGTGCCCCCTTCGAACACAAGGTCAACATAACCGTCCGAGAGTGAATTATCATAGTAAGAACCGGTATTGTCGCTACCAATGTGCAATATATACACAATAAAGTCGGCGCCTTTTTTTCGTAGGCGGTCGGACTCATCCTTTACAAGCTCGGTAAGGTCGCCACCCGTTTTGAAATATATATCGTCATAATCTTTGGCTATAGATGAGTAAAAATCGCCAACAGCGCCAATGATACCGATTTTAATACCGTTATTTTCTATAACGGTAGACGGTGAACAAAAATCAGCGAGGCGGTCATCATCGCGGCTGTAAACGTTGATTGCAAGAAGGGGAAATTCGGATGCGGTTGCGGTATCTTTTATAAAATCCTTGCCTAAGGCAAAATCGCTGACGCCCGGTGTCATAGCGGCAAAGTGTAACTCGTTCATCCAACGGGTAGCGGTGGAATCAGAAGCCTCCCACATATTACCCGTGGACAGCAGTATAGCGTTTTCGTCGTTTTCATTTGCGTATTTGAAATAATCGGCAAGCTTATGGTTATCTGCTGATTTGCTTGCAAGGTCCCCCAAAGCGTAAAAATCGAAATAAACAAAAACCGACCGATAACATTTGTCGCAAACACCATTACCGTCGTCGTCTTTGTGCCTTCTGCAGCCCGTTTGTCCACAACTGCAACTGCATATTAGCATTAAGAACGCTAAAAAACATATAAGAGAAAGCCTTAAAAATTTTTTCACAAAATATCACCTAATAAAAATAAATGAAAAGATATCTTTTAATAATTATACTACCTTATTGGCGTGATAACAAGGATTTTATAAAAGCCGACAATATTTTGCATGTTTTTTTAATTTTAACTTGCGTTATAGTATATGAATATGGTATTATATAATCGATAATGTAAAATAGAAAATTATGCAAACATAAAAACAGAGAGTGATTAATATATGAACAGAAGCTTTCGACTCTCCACAGCGTTGGATGTGGATGACCTTCTGCTTGAATGTGTGCCATACGCTATCCGTTTGGCTAATGAGAAATATAAATTTGACCCACCTCTTACAATCCACGAGGTTGACCGTTGGGGTCGCACCGGCACCCGCGCTGATGTTATTTTTGAATTTATGGACAGCCCCCAGTTTATTTCTTCTCAGCCGCCGATTAAGGGAGCGCAAGAGTTTGTAAGAAAATTATCCCAAATGACTGAAATTTTTATTTCTACGGCTGTTTGGCCTGAGTATATGAGTCAACGCTTTCAACGTATTGTAGAAGTGTTCCCTGAAATTCCGCGCGACCATATACTTATGGGATCGCGTAAAGACAAAATTGATGTAGATATTTTGTTTGATGACGGTATGCATAACATACTCAAGTCCAATGCAGCATATCCCGTCCTGATGCGAAGACCTTGGAATCAAGAGGCTACGGGCATTATGGCTGTAAATAACTATGACGAGTTTTTAAAGCTTGTAGAGGTAATCGCAAACAGCTACAGCACAAGCCCTGAACAGCTGTCACTTAACGAACCCGGCGTCGTTGTTTTGGTGGGACCTTCGGGTAGCGGTAAAAATGAAATAGCAAAAGAACTGTTAGGTCAAACCGATGCGTTCGAAAAACTTATCAGCTATACCACTAACAAAGACGCAAAAAATTATCACTACGTTTCCGATGAAGAATTCCGTAAAATGTCTGACGACGGTGAATTTTTTGAGGTGACAACCTATGCCAATCATTCTTATGGCTCGCGAAAATCAGATGTTGAGAAAATTTTAGCTCGCGGTAAGCATGTTATAACCGTTATGGATATTTGCGGCGCTATGTCATTTAAAACTCTTTTTCCACACGTAATTACGGTTTATGTAAAACGCTACAAAAGAGATTTGATTACCGCCATACTTGAAAAAAATTGTACTACTGAAGACAAGGCCAACAGGCTATTATCCATCGAGAATGAAACGCGCAACGCCCGTGTGTGTGACTACACTGTGATGTTTGAAAACAGCGAACAGGCCGTCAAGGAAATTCGCGATAAGCTGAATGTTTGATAAGGTGGAGGCGAATTGATATGATAACCTTACAAAAAGCCAGTTTTGGCAAAAGAATTATTTCTGCGATTTTTGACGGTATATTAATTAGTATTATCGCCGTGGGTTTGATAGCGTTGCTTTCGATAGCGTTTAAAACCGATAAGCATCTTGGAATATATCAGCAAGCGTACAATAAGTACTCGGCTGACTATAATGTTAATTTAACATTTGAGGAGTATAACGCGCTCACCGAACAGCAAAAAGCTGATTACAACAATAGAGCTGCCGAGGCAGAAAAGGCGTTTGCTGCCGACAGTGATGCAGTATATGCGTATAATATGTTTATAAATCTTTCGCTTTTGATAATTACGCTGGGCATTTTGTTGGGCGTAGTTTTAATTGAGTTTGCAGTTCCGCTGTTTTTTGGCAACGGACAGACTCTTGGTAAAAAGATTTTTGGCATAGCGCTTATGCACAAAGAGGCGATTAAAGTAAGCAATCTGCAACTGTTTATACGCGCAGTGCTTGGCAAGTTTGCTATCGAGCTGATGATACCGATTTATATACTAATGATGATTTACTTTAATTCTATAGGTGTTATCAGCGTTGCAATATTATTTGTTCTTTTGGCAATTCAGGTGATATGCCTTATAGCCACACGCACAAATTCACTGTTGCACGATGTAATGGCAGGAACGGTTGCTGTTGACATGGCAAGTCAGAGAATTTTTGACAATCGCGACGCACTTATTGAACATACCAAAAAAATTCACGCAGAACAGGCAACGCGTCCAATGTATTAATAGGTTTTTAAAATTATTTTTATATATTTTCTTTGAAAGGAAATCAATATGAAGGTTGTATTAGAAAACTTGACAAAAATTTTCCCCAGCCGTGACAAAAAGTCAGGCAAAGAGGTTGTAGCCGTTAACAATTTCACCTTTGAAATTCCCGACGGTCAGCTTGTTGGTCTGCTTGGACCTTCCGGTTGCGGAAAAAGCACCACACTGTATATGATAAGTGGTTTGCAAAAACCCACCAGCGGCAAAATTTACTTTGGCGACGACGATGTAACCGAGTTGTCTACCGAAAACCGCGGCATCGGACTTGTTTTCCAGAACTATGCACTCTATCCTCATATGACGGTAATGCAAAACATTCTGTTTCCGCTGCAGAACCTTACAGGCAAGGACAAGCTTACTAAGCAGGAAATGCTTGACCGCGCATATAATGCGGCGCGTCTAGTACAGATTGACGAGCTTATGGACAGAAAGCCAAGCGAGCTGTCGGGCGGTCAGCAACAGCGTGTTGCTATTGCTCGCGCGCTTGTAAAAATGCCAAGAGTATTACTTCTTGACGAACCTCTTTCAAACCTTGACGCACGTCTTCGTTTGCAAACACGTGAAGAAATCCGCCGTATACAAAAGGAAACAGGCATAACCACAATATTTGTTACTCACGACCAGGAAGAAGCAATGTCTATCTCCGATGTTATCGTAGTAATGAAATTAGGTGTTGTTCAGCAAATCGGCAAGCCTCAGGACGTATATGACGATCCGAAGAATTTGTTTGTTGCAACATTTCTTGGAACTCCGCCTATCAATGTGCTCGAAGGTAAAGTACAGGGTGGTAAGGTATATATCGGTGAAGAGGTTGTGATGGATGTTGACGGCATAGATGACCAGGATGTATACATAGGTATCCGTCCCGAAGGTATCGAACCGAATGAAAACGGTGTACTTACCTGTAAGCTCAACAACGTGGAGGTTATGGGTCGTGACGCAAGCGTTGTGTCTACACATCCAAACTCTGTTAACCCTGTTGTTCGTGCTATTATTAGTTCGGATATCAAGGTTGATACAACCGCCTCTACTGTTAAATACAACATCAAGCCTCACAAGTTCTTCCTCTTTAATAAAGAAACCGAAGAACGCGTTTATTTTGAGGTGAAGTAATATGGTTGACAGTAAACATCAATGGAAAGCCTGGCTTTATTTGTCACCTGCCATTATTTTGTTGCTCGTGTTCACCGTTTGGCCTATTTTTAACACATTGCGTATGGCATTCCTTAACGGCTACGGTAATATGGCGGCTATGGGCGGCGCGACATTCCAGTTTGGCATTGACAATTTCCTTAAAGTAATAGAGTACGATAAGTTTATCGATTGCCTTAAAACCACAGCAATTCTTTGCGTGGCAACGGTTCCGATTTCTACTACGTTGGCATTGCTTATCGCTGTAGCGCTTAATTCTATTAAGCCGCTTCAAAAAACACTTCAGACAATATTCTTTCTGCCTTACGTTACCAACTCAATAGCTATTGGTATGGTATTTGCTACTATGTTTAACATCGTTGGTTACAATCCCGTTGAAAGAGCGGCAGATACGTGGGGTATTATAAACAACGTTATTCAGTTCTTTGGTGGCGAAGGTGTCAGCTGGATTAATCAGGGTTCAACCTACACGGCAAACGTAGCCGTTATGATTGTGTATATCGTGTGGAATGCATTACCATTTAAGATTTTGATACTTCTTGGCGGTCTGCAGAGCATTAACAAGCAGTACTATGACGCCGCTAAGGTTGACGGCACGCCAAAGGCACGTGTTCTTACCAAAATCACTATTCCACTACTTTCCCCCATGCTTGCTTACGTTATTATTACCGGCTTTATCGGCGGATTTAAAGAGTACTCAAGTATAGTTGGTATTTTTGGTGAAAAAATGGGTCCCCCCGACGACGCGGGTAGACTTAACACAATGGTAGGCTTCGTTTACGACGCTTTGGAAAAAGACCGTCAGGGCCTCGCTAGCGCCGGCGCTTTGATTTTGTTCGTTATAATTCTTCTGGTAACCATATTTAACAATAGGGTTATCAAGAAGCACGTTCATTATTAAGGGGGTGCCGATATGTCTAACACAACTAATGTTATGCAAGAACGAGATATTCAAAAAAGAACTCTCGCACAAAATATTTTTAAAGCACTCGGCAAGACGGGCACCTATATTTTCTTGCTTATTATGGCACTCATCATCCTGTTTCCGTTTTATTGGATGATTATTTCATCGCTTAAAACGTTGGCTGAATACCGTCAGGCAATTCCTACCTTCTGGCCTCGCCAGATAATGTGGGGCAACTATGCCGAGGCTTTTACAAAAGCCAATTTGGGCGACCTTTTTATGAACACACTTTACGTAGGTCTTGTGTCCACCATAATCAGTCTTGTTATTACCGTACTTTCGGCATTTGCGTTTGCGCGACTTGAATTCAAAGGCAAAGAAACGCTGTTTGGCGCATTGCTTGCTACAATGATGATTCCGGGTGAGCTTTTCACCATTACAAACTATATTACGGTTAACCAATTGGGTTGGATGCACACCTTTACGGCGCTTATTGTGCCATTTCTTGTAAGTGTGTTTTATATCTACCTTCTTCGTCAGAACTTTATGCAGATACCTAACGAACTTTACTTGGCTGCAAAGGTTGACGGCACTTCGGATATAAAATATCTGTGGAAGGTTATGATACCTCTGGCGCTTCCAACGCTTATATCCATCACCATTCTTAAAATGATGGGTGCGTGGAACTCGTACATATGGCCAAAGCTTGTTGCAAATGATGCCGCTCACCAGATGATTACCAACGGCTTGCGCAATGCGTTTACCGACACAACGGGTCAGGCAAACTACCCTGTGCAGATGGCGGCAGTTGCCATTGTTTCGGCACCGCTGTTCCTGGTATTCCTTTGCTTGCGTAAATATATTATGCAGGGCGTCAGCCGTAGCGGTATTAAGGGTTAATGAACACATAAGTGTTTATTATATATAGAAAAACGAAAGGATTGAAAAAAGACTATGTTTAAGAAAATCGTAGCCATTTTGTTAACTGTTGTTATGGCTCTTGGTATGTTCGCGCTGGCAGGTTGCGGCAACAAAGGTGCTCAAAATGCTTTTGTGGTTCCAAGCGAAGGCTTTAACCCAAATGAAACGGTTGACATCACATTCACTCACACAATGGGCGCTAAACTTCAGGAGGTTCTTAACACCTACATTGAAGAGTTTAACAAAATTTACCCCAACATCAACATCACTCACCAGTCAGCAGGTGGTTGGGGCGACATTAACGGCCAGATAAACACCGAAATCGCAGGTGGTACACAGCCTAACGTTGCTTACTGCTATCCCGACCACGTTGCTATGTACAATATTGCTAAATCGGTTGTAACCCTCGACAACCTTATTGCAAGTGATATCGTAATCGAGGGCACCGAAGAGGTTCTTGGTCTTACCGATGAGCAAAAGGCTGACTTTATTGAAAGCTACTACAACGAGGGTTTGGTTTATGGCGACAATCAGATGTATACAATGCCGCTTAATAAATCAACCGAAGTTCTTTACTATAACAAAACCTTCTTTGAAGAAAACAATCTTTCAGTTCCTACCACTTGGGACGAACTGTGGGACGTTTGCGAAAAGATTAAGGCTATCGATCCCGATTGCTATCCTTTAGGTTATGACGCAGAAGACAACTGGTTTATCACCCTGTGCGAACAGATGGAAACCGATTTCACAAGCGCTGAAAACGGCGGTCAATATCTCTTTAACAACGACGAAAACAAGGCATTTGTAAAAGAGCTTCGCGAAAACTATCAAAAAGGTTATTTCACTACACAGGAGCTTTACGGTAGTTATACCTCTAACCTCTTTGTAGAGCAGACCGACACCAACTGCTATATGTGCGTAGGTTCTTCAGGCGGCGCATCATACCAGATGTCTAACAACGATACAGCTGACGGTTCGTTTGCATTCGAAGTTGGCGTTGCATCTATTCCTCAGTATAATGCGGAAAACCGCAAGGTTATCTCTCAGGGACCGAGCCTTTGTATCTTAAAGGGCGCTAACACTACCGACCAGCAGATCTTGGCTTCTTGGTTGTTTGTTAAGTTCCTTTGCACAAACATCGAATTCCAGGCAGAATTTTCAATGGCTTCAGGTTATATGCCTGTTATTAAGTCGGTTACCGAAAATGCCAACTATGCCGCTTGGCTGGCAAAGGGCAACGGCAAGGAATACCTTGTTGCTAAATGCGTTCAGGTAGGTATTGACGGTCGTGACGATTACTTTGTTTCTCCCGCATTTAACGGCTCTTCCAAGGCTCGTGAGCAGGCAGGCGCATTGTTATTGAAGTGCTTGAGCACCGAGACTACTGACGTTGACAAACTTATTGACGATGCATTCCAGGAAGCTCTCGACGAGTGTGAATATTAAGAATTATGAAAAATATTAGAAAAATTTTATCGCTTTTACTTGCGTTTTGTGTTCTTGTGGCCTGTTTTGCAGGCTGCAAGGACAACACCAATTCAACAGGTGGCAACACAAGTACCGTTGACTATGTCGAACAAACAAAACTGAATTTAGATTCAGAGACCAAAAAGCAAGAGGTTACTGTTAAGAGCTATATCGACGGTGACACCACCCACTTTATTGTTCCTGCTGAAATCAG
This sequence comes from Acutalibacteraceae bacterium, assembly GCA_045602525.1. Lineage (GTDB taxonomy): Bacteria > Bacillota > Clostridia > Oscillospirales > Acutalibacteraceae > UBA737. The sequence goes on along the minus strand of JAZSBS010000094.1, from coordinate 1,942 downwards.
TGATGACGGCACATTAAAGGCGCGTTATATGGGTATTAACACACCCGAGTCCACAGGAAAAATAGAGGAATGGGGCAAAAAGGCTTCAAACTTTACCAAGGAAAAGCTAACCGGCGCTACCTCTATTATTGTAGAGTCTGATAACAGCCAGTGGAATGTTGACTCAACAGGCGGCAGACACTTGGTTTGGGTTTGGTACAAGCCATCAGCCGATGCCGAATACCGCCTTTTAAACCTTGAGCTTGTTCAAAACGGTTTGTCAATTTCATGCGGCACAACAGCCGACCGCTACGGCGATGCAATGTCAAATGCATTCCAGCAGGCAAAAACACAAAAGCTTAATGTTTTCTCAGGCGAGGAAGATCCTGACTTCTTTTATGGTGACGCTTACGAGTTAGACCTTAAGCATCTGCGCACCAACATTTCGCTTTATGATAATTTAAAGGTTGCGTTTGAAGGTGTTGTTACATACAACAATAACAACTCGGTTTATGTAGAAGAGTACGATGCCGAAACCGATATGTATTACGGTATGTCGGTTTATTACGGATATGAAACGGGCGAATTGCTTAACATTTTAAAGGTGGGCAACCGCGTTCGTGTTGTTGGTACCGTTACATATTACGAAACGGGTGGCACGTGGCAGGTATCCGGTCTTAGCTACCGCGAATTTAAGCCTGAGGATCCCAGCAACACCATTAAAATCAGCGAGGGCAATTCGGCCGCTAACCGTGAAACCGATGTGGCTATCTTTTCAACCGGTAAAGTGGATGTTGAAACACTGGTATCCCTCGACGGTGAAGAAACCGAGATAAAAACCTTTGACTATGCAAATCTTGCTATGAGCACATCAGTTTCTATGAAAAACCTTAAGGTTGTTGATGCCTACACTACAAACAACGGCGGCGAATCTGACGGCGCTATGACACTTACCTGTAAGGTGGGGGATACGTTTGTAGACGTCCGCACAATAGTTTTATATGACGAAAACGGTGAATTACTTACCGAATCGGATTATATGAACAAAACTATTGACGTTAAGGGTATTGTAGATTACTTTAGCGGCTCATATCAGATAAAAGTATTTACGGCTGATGCTATCACCGTACATTAAGAGGAGTAAAACTAACATGAAAAAAATTATCGCTTTAGCACTTTGCGTGCTTATGATTTTTACATGCTTTGTTGGTTGTAAAGACAAAGCAAACGAAGACCTTGTAAATGCAGTAGCATATTTAGAAAATATGTATCAGACAGGCAGCAAGGACGAACCTATGGCTCTTTCGGTAGACAAAGACGTATTGTCTGTTGTTACCGTTGACGGCGTAAGCTACACTGTTGAGTGGGCTGTTACCGTTACTGAAGGCGCTTCTGACGCGGTTAAGATTTCAGAATCTGACACCGAAAACTGCGTAAAGATTGACATTCCCGATATGCCCGAGGAGGACATCCTCTTTACAGCAACAGCTACTGTTAAAGATGAAAAAGAAAATGCAGAAGTTGCAGAATTCAGCTTTAAAGTAAACGGCATTGAGGTTGCTGTTGACGTAGAAAAGGTTTTAAATGATGCCTATGCTCTTGAAGAGGGCGCTAAGATGGAAGGCGAAGTTACCCTTACAGGTAAGATCACATCTATTGATACCCCTTATGATGCAGGTTATAAAAACGTAACCGTTACCATCGTTATTGAAGGTTACGACGACAAGCCAATCAAGTGCTACCGCCTTGCAGGTGAAGGCGCCGACACATTGGCAGTTGGTGATACAATTACCGTAACAGGTATTATCGCTAACTACAAGGGCACAATCGAGTTCGAACAGGGTTGCGCTGTAAAGGAAATCGTTAAGGGCGACGGCACAACAGCAGGTTCGACAGACGGTTCAACTGGCGGTTCAACAGGTGGTTCAACTGGTGGTTCAACAGGCGGTTCAACAGGCGGTTC
>JAZSBS010000093.1:0-17617 GCA_045602525.1 Acutalibacteraceae bacterium | reverse complement strand
TTATCAAAGAATTTTCTTCCTTGCTCTGCACCATTTGGTACTACAATTATTTTTACAGTTTTTTAATTTTTTTGTACAGATTGAATGTTATTTACAAACTAAAAGGTCTTTGCCCTGTGCAAAGACCTTTTTTGTCGAATTAATTGTTAAATTGTAAACCATAAAATACGTAAAATTTATGCTTTTCCTACCGAACCAAAAAGCTCAATCTTTTCTTTAACGGTAGCCTTAATAGCCTCTAAGCCGGGTGCTAGTAACTTACGTGGGTCAAAGCCCTTACCCTGAAGATCCTTACCCTCTTCTATATATTTGCGTGTAGCATCGGCAAATGCCAATTGACATTCAGTGTTAACGTTGATTTTAGAAACACCAAGTGAAATGGCCTTTTGAATCATTTCGGCAGGAATACCTGTACCGCCGTGAAGAACAAGAGGCATATCACCGGTAAGCTGCTGGATAGCGTCGAGTGTATCAAAGCTAAGACCTGCCCAATTTTCAGGATACTTACCGTGAATGTTACCGATACCGGCAGCAAGCATTGTGATACCAAGGTCGGCAATCATTTTGCATTCGTTGGGGTCTGCACACTCACCTGCGCCTACAACACCGTCTTCCTCACCACCGATTGAGCCAACCTCTGCTTCGAGGGACAAACCAAGCTTGTCACAGGTTGCAACCAATTCTTTTGTCTTTTCTATATTTTCCTCGATAGGATAGTGCGAGCCGTCAAACATTACAGAAGAAAAACCTGCGGCAATACATTTTTTTGTGCCTTCATAGCTACCATGGTCGAGGTGAAGTGCTACGGGAACAGTGATACCTAATTCATCAATCATAGCTTTAACCATATCGGCTACGGTTTTAAAGCCGCACATATATTTACCTGCGCCTTCAGATACACCAAGAATTACAGGTGAATTCTGCTCCTGCGCTGTAAGAAGAATGGCTTTGGTCCATTCAAGATTGTTGATGTTAAATTGACCTACGGCATATTTTCCTGCCTTTGCTTTGGTAAGCATTTCTTTTGCTGATACTAACATTTAAATGTTCCTCCGTGTGTTAAAATTTTACCAAATTATTTTATACCAATTATGTATTAAAATCAAGAGCAAAAAGTACAAATTTACAACTTATTCAACATTTGCTTTGCTCGGTGGATTTTCAAGCAATTCTGGGTTGCGCAGATATGCGCGCATTTTTCTGAAAGCTATTGCAAAATAACTGCCCGACGCAATACGTTCATCCATAGTAACGCCTATTGGCATACACTTTTCAAACACAATTTCGTCACCCTTGCGTTTTGGAACCTCGCGGGTGTTACCCATCGCCATAAACACGCTGGTAGTACCAAATTCATAGCAATGATGATAGATGTGATTGGTTCTTATAGATGCAAGGTTGGTGATACCAAGGCTCATATGGAAAGGCGAAGCATCGATAATGCTTTTAGGTAATAGTCCATGCTTGTCAAGCCACTTAAATATTGCAACACCTACAGGCAAAATACCAGGCAGGCTTAAAAGAACTTTTATCAGTTTTTCGGTGCTGTTATTATCAGGTGATTCGCGGTTTTCTTCAACATATTTGTTGATTATATCGTTAACCTCAAAAATGGTATTGGTTTCGTCAAAATACATTTTTGACATTGTGCCGTGATCTACCTGACCGGCTTTTAGCACCACCATACCAACAGCTATTTCATTTCGCTGATAAATCCTTTTGTTAACGACAAAACGGTTAAGTTCGGGGAACTCTCCCAGTGTGCGGATATATGCCGCCAATACTACAGCCATATGGCTAATGTTTATACCCTGTTTACGTTTTTCGTTAAGATATTCTTTTATGGGTTCAACCGGAATATCTATTGTGATCATATTCATAGCATCAACGCGCTTATCCATAATGTAAGCAGCAACCGTATACATAGGATCGGCTTTCTTTATTCGTTTTCCATCTGCTCTCATATGTTATCCACCTTTCAAACACATATACGATATGATAACACATTTTGAACAAAAACACAACAGTTTTTTAATAAACTATGAACGGTGACTATTTACAAAAGTTGCTATTCGTTTTTGGATATTATCCGTATCTACCAAAAAGCTAATACCATGGTCGGCATCCTCAACCAGACAAATATGCTTTTCGGCACGTGCGGCTTTATGCGACTGCTCGGTCATTTCACAAGGAACAAAACCGTCCTTTTTACCGTGAATGAAAAATATAGGTATGTCAGACTCTGACAATGCTTTTATAGTTGTAGTTTCATAAAGACTGAAGTGACCTAAGATTTTACACATTAAATTTAAAACAGGTAAAATAGGTGTTGCATTAATTTTGAATGCCTGTAGCGCCACTTTTTTAATTATATCGGGTGCAGCAGTAAAACCACAATCGGCAATAATGCCCTTAACTTTTTTAGGTAAATCGAGGTTTGCTGCCATCATAACGGTGGTTGCGCCCATAGAAACGCCACTTAAAAATATGTTTTTAGGCGCATATTTTTTATCTATAAATTTGGTCCAGGTAACAGCGTCTCTGCGCTCTTTTATACCAAATGTAATAAGCCTACCCTCGCTTTCACCGTTTGCACGCTGATCTACCACCAAAACGTTTAGACCCATTTCGATATAATATTTTACGGCGCAGGCAAAATCGAATCTGCCGTCCGAGCGATAGCCATGAAACAACAAAATGGTGGTATCAGAATTATTGTTATTATAGTAGCTTGCTGCAAGGCGAAGACCGTCAAAGCTTTTTGTGTATACCCGTTCACTTTTAAGATCATCAAGATATTCAAGGCTTTCTTTAAATACATCCTTATACTTTGCAAGCGGTCCCGATTCAAAACTTATAAGTCGCACATCACTGCGCATAAATGCAGTTTTAAATGCCCAACCGAGCGCTACGATAATTAAAAGAACAAGTAATATTAAAATTATCCAAACCCAAGTCATATTAACACCTCACGATAGTGGTACATTATATAATATCACAATTTTTTTAAATATTAAACAGTAATTTTCAAATTTATTTAATTGACACCCAAACGCTTATATGATAGAATTTAGTAGAATTATGATGATAAGGAGAATTTAAAAATGAATAATGTTTTTATATCGAATTCTCCGACAGATACCAAAAAAATTGCCGCTAATTTGGCGGCTACTCTACAAGGTGGCGAAGTAATAGCTTTTTACGGAGATTTGGGGATGGGTAAAACCTGTTTTACCACGGGTCTGGCTGAAGGGCTCGAGTTTACAGGAGAGGTATCCTCTCCCACCTTTGCTATTATTAATGAGTATTTGGGCGGAAGGCTGAATTTATACCATTTTGATATGTACAGGGTCAGTGGTTGGAACGACCTTTATTCCACAGGTTATTTTGAATATACGGAATCGGGTGGTGTGTTGGCTGTTGAATGGAGCGAAAACATTGAATCGGCCTTACCTGACGATGTTATAAGAGTAACAATTAAACGCATTGATGAAACTAAGCGCGAAATAACAATTGAAAGGTGAGGTTGTATGAAATTATTAAGTATTGAATGTTCGGCTTCCCCTGCTTCGTGCGCAATTATTGATGACGGCAAAATAAAGGCAAGTTCGTTTGTCAATGCAAAACTTACACACTCGCAAACACTTATGCAGATGATTATAAACACACTTGATAACTCCGCAACAAAGCTTTGCGATATTGATCAAATTGCAGTTGCTGTAGGGCCCGGCTCGTTTACAGGGCTTCGTATTGGCATCAGCGCGGTAAAAGGATTGGCGGCACCTACAAATATTCCATGCGTGCCAGTATCTACACTTGATGGTATGGCGGAGGGGTTTGGTGACCGTGACTGCATAGTTTGCGCCGTTATGGATGCAAGATGCAATCAGTTTTATAATGCGCTTTTTGAAATAAAAGATGGAAATATCACCAGACTTTGTGAAGATCGCGCATTACTTGCCGATGAACTTAAAACTGAAATTTCGAGTATTTCACCCGACAAGCAGATTATTATTTGCGGTGACGGTGCAGATTTGTTTTATAAGTGTGTATGCGAGTTCGAAAATATAAAAATTGCGCCCGAAAATTTAAAGTTTCAAAATGCAGCGGGTGTCGGCATCTATGCATATAAAAACACAGAAAAAATTGATATAGTATCACCCGAAAATTTATTACCCGTATATCTTCGCCTGCCACAAGCAGAGCGTGAATTAAAAGCAAAAATGGAGGCAACAAAATGAAAATAGTAATCGGTTGTGACCATGGCGGTTTTGAGCATAAAAATGCTATAGCCGAGCACCTTAAAAACAGAGGTTTTGATGTTGTTGATTGCGGCATTTATGAAAACAAATCAGTAGACTACCCTGACATTGCCGTGAAGGTTTGCGAGCAGATTACATCAAAGGCTTGTGAGCTTGGTATTTTGGTGTGTGGCACGGGCATCGGTATGTCGCTTGCGGCTAACAAGGTTAAAGGAATCAGAGCCGCTTGTTGCAGCGAGCATTTTTCGGCAAAATACACCCGTCTTCACAACAATTCGAACATACTTTGCCTTGGCGGCAGAGTTATCGGTGTAGGTACTGCGCTTGAGCTCGTTGACCTTTTTGTAGACACCGAGTTTGAGGGTGGAAGACACCAGACAAGAGTAGACAAAATTACAGCAATAGAAAATAATTAAAACAGCGGAGGTTTTAAAAATGAAGGACAATGTTTTTGTAATGGACCATCCCCTTATTCAGCATAAGCTTACCATTTTGCGCGATGAGCGTACAGGCTCAAAACAGTTTCGCGAATTAGTCAGCGAAATTGCAATGCTTATGTGTTACGAGTCAACACGTGACTTACCGCTTCGCGAGGTAACAACCAAAACACCAATGATGAGTGCCAAGACAAAGGTGTTGGCCGGCAGAAAAATGGCGTTTGTTCCGATTCTTCGTGCAGGTCTTGGTATGGTAGACGGAGTGCTCAGCCTTATACCTGCGGCAAAGGTAGGTCATATAGGTATGTATCGTGATCCCGAAACACATCAGCCTGTTGATTATTACTGCAAGCTACCAGCAGATGTTCCCGAGCGTGATGTATTTGTGCTTGATCCGATGCTCGCCACAGGCGGTAGTGCAATTGACGCAGTATCGCGCATTAAGGAGTTTAATCCTAAGAGAATTAAATTTATGTGCATTATAGCAGCTCCAGAGGGAATTGAAGCATTTACCAAAGCTCATCCTGACGTACCAGTTTACTGTGCAGGACTTGATGACTGTCTTAACGATCATGCATATATACTTCCCGGTCTTGGTGACGCAGGCGACCGTATATTTGGTACAAAATAATATTATAATCTGAACATTAAAGGCTCTGCTATAGCAGAGCCTTTAATATTTTAGTAAAACCAATTATTCTAATTCAAATGCACCTGTATAAAGCTGATAATAAGTGCCTTTTTGTGCAATAAGATCTTGGTGACTGCCTCGTTCGATAATCCGTCCTTGGTCAAGTACCATTATTACATCGGAGTTCATAACGGTAGAAAGTCTGTGCGCTATTACAAATACCGTTCTACCCTCCATTAATTTATCCATACCATGCTGAACTATCGCTTCGGTACGGGTATCTATTGATGACGTTGCCTCATCCATTATCATAACAGGTGGGTCGGCTACCGCTGCTCGTGCAATAGCAATTAATTGGCGCTGACCTTGGGACAGGTTTGAACCGTTATTTGAAAGTTGGGTGTCATATCCCTGAGGCAAGCGTGTGATAAAATCATCCGCACCTGCAAGACGTGCGGCTTCCATACATTCACCGTCTGTAGCATCGAGCCTGCCATAACGTATATTATCCATAACCGTACCTGTAAACAGGTTTGTTTCCTGAAGCACGATACCAAGTGAACGTCGCAAATCGGACTTTTTAATCTTGTTTATGTTTATACCGTCATAGCGAATTTTTCCATCTTCAATATCATAAAAACGGTTTATAAGATTAGTAATAGTAGTCTTGCCCGCACCAGTAGCGCCAACAAACGCTACCTTCTGACCGGGTTCTGCATAAACTGACACATCGTGAAGTACGAGTTTATCTTCTTCGTAACCGAAGTCAACACCAACCATGCGCACGTCACCCTGAAGAAGTGTATATGTGAGGGTTCCGTCGCTGTGGGGATGTTTCCACGCCCAATGACCAGTACGCCTATCGGTTTCGGTAATATTGCCTTTATCATCGATTTGACAGTTAACCAGCGTTACATATCCCTCGTCATCTTCGGGCTTTTGGTCAACAAGCTCAAACACACGCTGAGCACCTGCCATAGCCATAACAACTGTATTTATCTGCTGTGTCACCTGATTGATATTACCGGTAAACTGACGCGCCATATTGAGAAAAGGGACAACAAGGTCTATTGTAAGTACGCCAATGCTTCCCCTTACCAATGCGCCAATTGAGATATTAGGTACCTTGGTAAGAAGCAAAAGTCCCCCAACAGTCGCAATAACAACATAGAGTATGTTGCCTATATTACCATTAATCGGTCCCAAACAGTTAGCATAAGCATGCGCACGAAAACTATCGTTAAAGAGTTCTTCATTTACCTTATCAAAATCTTCCTGACATTCGTTTTCGTGACAAAAAACCTTTATAACCTTTTGACCGCTCATCATTTCCTGAACAAAGCCCTCTGTTTTACCAATGGCCTTTTGCTGACGCATAAAGTATTTTGCAGAGCCACCGCCAACTTTTTTTGAAACAAACGCCATCGTTGAAACGCCAAGCAAAACTACAAGTGTCATCCAGACACTGTAATAAAGCATAATACCAAGCACACTTGTTACAACAATTACAGCCTGCAAAAGTGATGGTAATGAACGCGATATTAATTCACGCATTGTATCTACGTCGTTGGTATAGTGACTCATTATATCGCCATGTTTATTCTGATCAAAATATTTTATAGGCAGATTTTGCATTGCCTCAAACATATGAATACGCATTTTGTTTAAAAAACCCTGCGTAATAAATACCATTAACTGATTATAAAGGGTGATTGCAATTATTGAAACGATATAAAGACCTATAAGGATAAATATTTTAGGTAAAATAACCTCGCGCGCAGCAGACCAATCACCGCTTTTTACAAAGATTTCAATATCTGCAATTACCTGTTGCTGAAAAACAGCGGGCATCGCTGCAGTTACTGCCGAAAACAATATACACACAATAGTAATCGGCATCATTACGGGGTAAAATTTGAAGAGCATTTTAACAATACGACCAAAAATTTTGGGGTCAAATTTTCCTTTTGGTCCACGTGGCATATTACGTGGCATTGGTCCTCTACTCATCAAAATCACCTCCGTTTGTTTGTTGTTCATAAACCTCACGATAAATCTCACTGTTTTGCATCAGTTCATTATGGTTACCCACAGCAGAAACCATACCATTTTCCATAACGATTATCATATCAGCTTCCTGAACTGAAGCAATACGCTGCGCAATAATAAATTTGGTGGTTTCGGGTATAAAATCCTTAAATCCCGCTCTGATAAATGCGTCGGTCTTCATATCGACTGCGCTTGTAGAGTCGTCGAGAATTAAAATCTTAGGCTTTTTAAGCAATGCGCGCGCAATACAAAGACGCTGCTTCTGACCTCCCGAAACATTAGTACCTCCCTGCTCTATATAAGTGTCGTATCCGTCGGGGAAGTTCTTAATAAAATCATCCGCCTGCGCAAGACGACAAGCCTCGACAATCTCTTCATCGGTAGCGTTTTCGTTACCCCAACGAAGATTTTCTTTTATAGTACCCGAGAAAAGCTGGTTTTTTTGTAGCACCATCGCAACACTGTCACGAAGGGTTTTGATATCATAATTGCGCACATCAACACCGCCGACCTTCACGCTACCTTCAGTAACATCATAAAGTCTGGGTATCAATTGCACAAGCGATGATTTGCCCGAACCCGTACCACCAAGTATTCCTACCGTCATTCCCGATTTTATGTGTAAATCTATATCCGACAGGGCACATTTTTTAGCATCTTTAAAATATTTAAAGTTAACGCTTTCAAAATCAACATTGCCATCACGAACGATATAAATCGGATTTTCTGGGTTGTGAAGATTGGGCTCTTCATCCAAAACTTCACAAATTCGCTTCATCGACTCGGTTGACATAGTGATCATTACGTATATCATCGAAAGCATCATTAGCGACATAAGTATCTGCATACCATAGGTAAGCATTGCAGAAATCTGACCTACACCAAGCAGTGTACCCTGACTTGAAATAGTAAGTTTAGAACCTACTATAAGAACAAAAACCATATTAAAATACATACATATCTGCATTATCGGTCCGTTAAGCGCTACTATTCGCTCGGCTTTAGTAAAATCCTTACATATATCTGTTGCAGCATCCGAAAACTTTTTGCTTTCGTATTTTTCACGTGAAAAGCCTTTCACAACACGCATAGCGCGAACATTTTCTTCAATAGATTCATTTAATCGGTCGTATTTTTTAAATACACGCCTGAACGCCGGCATTGCAGTTCTTGCTACCATTAAAAGACCAAAAACAAGCACCGGAACGACCACAACAAAGGTAGTAGCCAAACTACCGCCCATTATATACGCCATAATAATGGCAAAAACAAACATCAGCGGACTACGTATCGCCGTACGTATAATCATCATATAGGACATCTGCACGTTAGTAATATCTGTGGTAAGTCTGGTCACCAAAGATGAGGTTGAGAACTTATCTATATTATGAAAAGAAAACTTTTGTATGCGTAAAAAAACATCGTGACGAAGGTTTTTGGCAAAACCTGCAGAAGCCTTAGCGCAAGTGTATGCCGCCACACCGCCGCAACAAAGGGATATCATTGCGAATACAACCAATATTAAACCTGTTTTTAACAGAACGGTGATTTCTACTCCAGCATTAATCTGATTTACAAGTCGTGCTGTTATGAAAGGTATTAAACATTCTATTACGACCTCGCCTACCATAAGCAGCATTGTGATTATACTTGGAGTTTTATATTCACGAATACTTTTTGCTAATTTTTTAATCATTCCGTTACCTCCAGATTAGCCTTGATTTTATCAATCACATAGTAAAAGGAATTAAGTTCTTCTTCCGTTATTCCCTTTTTAAGTGTGTTTTCTATCATTTCAATATTTTTGGTAGCTTTTTTATGCATTTCGACCGCTTTATCGGTAAGTACAATTTTTTTCAGTCGCGCATCATAAGAGACGGTCTCACGGGTTATAAGACCGTTCTTTTCCATAAGCTTTAGCATATTTGTAGCGGTTGAACGCCTTATAGAAAAGCGAGTCTCGAAATCGCGTTGAAAAATATCCTTATTACGATTTTCGTAAAAATATCTAATTGCCCATCCATGAACACCCGTCGACTCTTTAAATTCTTCAGGTTTGGTGCTTTGGACAAGACGTTTTACATAGTTGTTAAGCGCTCTTATTTCAAAGACAAGATGCCTTTCTTTATTCATAAAGATACCACCTTAAAATATTGTTAGCAAACTAACATTTAACATTATAATATCGTTATTTGCCATTGTCAACACTACAAAAATGAATTTTTTATTAAATTTAAAAGGTATGCTAACGCATACCTTTTAGTTTATACAATCTGAGCCAACACACTTTCAAAATATTCTCTTGAAACCAAAGCAATCTGATCCATTTTTGCACATTTTATATCAAAGCCATCATCTGCTTGAATAACCGAAAGTATCTCGGCTTTTGCCATTTCGGTCTTGCCTAAAATAAGGTTCACAAGCTCCTTTTTGCTGTCGTCACCGCCTATTGTTAGCTTGTTGCTGTATTCGGCAGCAGAAACAACTATCTGACCTATAACCTTAGCGCCATATTCCATATCCGGTTTTAGCATTGCGTTGGTAATAACCTTTTCTTCAAGCCTACGCATCGGTTCGGTAACCGCGGACTGCGACTCTTCTGCTTTTGCCTTATTAAGTTCAGCCTTTAATGTTTTTATTTCATCAGCATTTTGGTTTAACAGTTTTTTAAGCTCGCTGATTTCACGCTGTGTTTTTTGTAAATTCTCAAATAAAGATAAATTTTGTTCTATTAGCTTTTTTTTACGCATTAAGTTCACCTGACTTACGTTTTTTATTAGCACCGACAATCAATACAAGTAAAGCTATCGCTAAAACACTGCCTGCTGTATCAATGCAGATATCACCGAATCTACACGCCCTACCCGGTACAAAATACTGATGTATCTCATCGCTTGCGGCATAAATAACGGAGAATGTCACTGCGGATATTATACGTACATAAAATTTACGCTTTTTAAATGTGTTTGCTACCAAAAAACACAACACACCCAAAATAAAGTATTCAGAAAAATGCGCTGATTTTCTTACAATAAATGTTACTGTGTCGGTTATAGCAGTTTGATGACTTGGTGATAAATCGTCAAAATCAGCATACACAGCTGAAATAACCTTTGTTACTATTCCGCCGCTTAACTGCGAAGATTCCTTTGCAGGCTGTGCCGACATAATGAATATAACCGTCATCCAAATCAGAAGCAATATACCGCATATTATCCTTTGTTTTTTTAAAAAACTCATTTTAGAAGAATAATGGATATGGATTTATCCAACCGCCATTTCTAAGTATACCTAAATGCAGATGATAACCCGTCGACCAGCCTGTAGTACCTACATAGCCTATTATATCACCCTGCTTCACATACTGACCGTTTGACACAACGATTTTTTGAGCATGCGCATAATACGCCACATAGTTTGCAGAAGTGCCGTTTACGGTTAGAGTACCATGGTTTACGGTTGCATAGTTGCCGTAACCATTGCCGCAACAGTTGCCGTATTTTTTATAGTTATGGGAACAACCGTTATGAACAAGCGTTACGTAACCGTCGGCAATAGCTCGTATTGGCTGACCTGCGATGCCGCCGCCCGCAATATCAATACCATTGTGGTGACCCTTATGCACAGCGTCATTACTCTTGAAACCTGCGCTTATCATAAAGAAGCCGCTTATAGGCCACTGTAATCCAGTGTTTGGATTAATAAATGTAGCGTACTGCTTAGATGCAATATCGTCTTCCAATTTTTTTTGCAATTTTCTTACTTCAGCATTTACGGCATCCAAATCTTTTTGTTCGCTGTTTTGCTCGGCAGCAATACTGTTGTAAATCTTAGCAGCATCGTTTTCTTGTGATTCTAACTCATTTTGTTGTTCGTCAATAGTTGCCTTTATAGAAACCTGTTCATTAAGCAACTTTTCATTTTCTGCATTTTTTTCGTTCAATACCTCTATTTCTGCCTTAAGACCATCTATAAGCTTTTTATCTCTTGCAGACATAGAAGCTGTAAACTGTGAAAGACGCAAAAAATCAGAGAAATTTTCAGCTCCTAAAAGAATTTGGATGCTGTTGTCAGAATTGCTCATATACATAGCGCTAAGACGCTTTTTAAATTCAAAAATATCGTCTTGTATTTCAGCCTCTTTAGCGGCAATATCTGCCTTGTTGGCATTTATATTAGAATTAATTGAAGCAATTTCCTGATTGCAACGGTCTATTTGCGCTTGAGTATTTGCAATTTTTTTTCGAATGGCCGCCAAAATGGCGCCCTGATCAGCCTTTTCAGCCTTTAGCTTATTTATTTCGGACTGAATTGCGCTTGCCTGCTGTTTAAGATTTGCAATGTCATTGTTAAGCTTATCCTTTTCGCTTTGGGTAAGCGCCATAACAGAAAATGACGCCACAGCAATACAAACACATATTACAAGACAAACAATTTGCCTTAAACCATTTTTCATAAAATCCTCCAAAATCTTAATTTGTTAGATTCTCTCTTCAAATTAAATAGCGGTAAACTCGCTGCCCTCTCGCTTTAGATATTTACCTATCATAATGGCACTGCCAAGCGCGCCTGATAAAATTCCGATTCCAACAAATACAAGCAATAGATACAACGCGACATCACCAAACAACACTACCTGACCAAACATCGCCGAAATTTTTTCCGTAGCCACTCGATAACAAAAATATATGAGTCCTTCAGAAACAAGTGCTGATATAAGGCCAATAAGCACGCCCTCTATAACAAAAGGAATTCTTACAAACGCATCTGTAGCGCCTACTGCCTTCATAATACTTATTTCAAGCTTACGGTTATACATCGTAACTCTAATTGTGTTTGACACAATTACAAGAGAAATAACAACAAGGATTGCTATAATCCAAAAACCTGCAACATAAATTCCTTGCTTTATGGCGTCGATTTGTTCGGCAAGACCATCATAGGTTTGAATATTAAATACAGCATCAAGGGACTTGAGTTCTTTAACCGTTTCGTTAAATCTGCTCATATCCTTCATTGTGACATCAATTGCTGCAGATATTGGATTTTCGTCATCTTCCTCAAGGAAAGAGAAATACTCTTTGTATTCCTCACCCATTTCACCCGTCATCTGAGCGAGGCCTTCCTCACGGGATACATACACAGCATCGGCAACATTTTCCATCGCTTTAATCTCATCAAGAACCGCTAAAGCCTCTTCCTCATTATGTATCATATAATAAGAATCCGCTATTCCGTTTTCGTCCTTTTCTTCTTCGGTTTCCGGCTTCTCTCCCCAAAGATATGCCCAGGCATAGTCTTTAAGGTAAACCTGAACTACGTTCTGCTGCTCAAGCTTTCCAATAGCCATATTAACATTTTCGGAAATCAAAATCGCAAGACCGATAACTACCATACAGGCAACAAGTACGCCAATAGAAGCCAGTGACATTAGGCGGTTAGCCCAAGCGCCCTTAAAGCCCTCTTTGATAAGATACTTTATACTACCTAACTTCATTATTCGGCACCTCCTGCTGCATTATCGGCAACAATTCTGCCGCTGTCAAGCATAATTACCCGGTGCTTGAAATCACGCACAAGATTATGATCGTGCGTTACCATTAAAATAGTAGTACCGCGTTTATTAATCTCGGTAAGCAATGACACGATTTCATAAGACATATTTGGGTCTACGTTACCCGTAGGCTCGTCCGCAATTATAAGGTCAGGCGCATTTACAAGCGCGCGTGCAAGACCTACGCGCTGCTGTTCGCCACCTGATAATTGCATAGGCATTGAACGTGCTTTGTCACCAAGGCCTACCTTGGAGAGCGCTTTCGAAACCTCTCGCCTAACCTCACGACCTGACTCGCCTACAACGTGCATTGCAAAAGCAACATTATCAAAAACATTCATAGTAGGAATCAGACGGAAATCCTGAAAAACAATTCCCATCGTTCTACGCAGCATAGGAACCTGTTTTCTGGGCATCTTGGTAAGATTAAAGCCGTTTACATTTATAATGCCCGTATTGGCCTTTTCTTCACGCATAATAAGCTTCATAAAGGTGCTTTTACCTGCACCCGACGAACCAACAACAAAGACAAATTCGCCTTTATTTATTCTTATATTAACATCCTCAAGCGCGTGTGTGCCGCTAGGATAGGTTTTAGATACGCCCCTGAATTCTATTACGGGTTCTGCGGATACTTTTTCCGCAAAGGACTCGAGTAGTTCTTCAGACATAAGAAAAAATCACTCTTTCAATTAGTATTTTATAGGATTGCTCTTAAGATACTTGTTTACCATTAACGCAATCTTAAAGATGATTGCATGGTCAAATTCGCGCAGGTCAAGACCTGTAATCTTTTTAATTTTTTCAAGACGATATACAAGTGTGTTTCTGTGAACAAAAAGCTTTCTTGAAGTTTCAGACACATTAAGATTGTTTTCAAAGAAACGTTGAATTGTAAATAATGTTTCTTGATCAAGATTATCAATAGATCCGCGCTTAAAAACCTCTTTTAGAAAGGTTTCGCAAAGGGTTGTGGGCAATTGATAAATAAGCCTTGCAATACCAAGGTTATCATAAGAAATGATTGTTTTTTCGGTATCAAATACCTTACCAACTTCAAGAGCCGTCTGCGCTTCCTTAAATGATTTTGCAAGATTTTTAAGATTATTTACGGTAGTACCGATACCTATAACGGTGTGAACATAAAACTCACCCGAAAGTGTGTCGGCAATAGACGAAGCCAAATTTTCAATATCCTTACGATCAATATCAGACTTGGTTTCTTTAACAAGCGCAATGTCAGTTTCATTTATGTTGATAACAAAGTCCTTGTTCTTTTCGGGGAAAAGATTTTGCAGAACCTCATAAACAGAAATATCACTCGCGTCAAGATTGCGTATTATTATAACGGTGCGCGCAACATCACTGTCAAAATAAAGCTCACGCGCTTTGATATAAATATCACCGGGTAAGATATTGTCAAGAATTATATCTTTAATGAAATTTCCTCTATCATATTTTTCATCATAATAGTTTTTAATATTAGCAAAAGCCACAGATACAACCGTTGCATATTTATTGCAAATAATATCCGTACCCTCAACAAAAACGGTATAATCAGCGCCTTGCGAAGAAATAACGGGCTTAAAGGTGTATCCGCCATCAGTAAAGCCTTCGGCAACGGGCAAAACCGCAACGTCAAGCTGTTCGCCTATACGACCCAGTTCACTACAGGCAATGATAATGTTATTTGCGTCCACAACTCCGAAGGTTTTATCGATTGCATCCTTCATCTGATGAATAACAGCCTGAAATAATCTGTTTGACATAGTGTTTACACATCCTTTTTGAAATTTTATTACATACACACATATTTTACACCAAAATTAGATATTTTGCAAGTAATATAATTATAAATAACGAAAAGTTTACATAATTTATATATTCTTCCTGCAAACCGTAAAAATAAAACCATTGTCATATTGTGTTTCAAAGTGAAATTCGTCGGAAAAAGTATCAATCAACGCAGCGTTTGCAATCGAACCACCTAACATTTTTAAAGCTGATTCTTTTTTTGTAAAGATTTCGATATATCTTTCGGAAAAAGAATAGTCATCTTGGTTTACATAATAATTTTCTTTTTCATTAAAGAGCTTATATTTCTGCCGAGGTTTTATAGCAGATATTTTCTGAATATCCACGCCAATAGGTTCATCACTAAAAGCGCATACAACACGCTCATCACAGTGCGAAACGTTAAAAAAACAAAAATCACAAAGTGGTTTTCCGTTCTCATTAAAGTTTATATCAAAATCTGTTTTTCCGTAAAGCTCATATGCACCGCGGTAAAGCAGTAATAAGCCTGCAAGAGATTGTTTTTTTTGATAATCAGATTTTTTGGCGTCAATTTTGGTCTTTGTTGCATAGTTAAGCAGACTATACGCCTTTGTATAGTCTGCTTGTGTAAAATCTGTAATTTTTGCAAAATAAAGCTTTATCATTTTATTTTGGCATTATCATAAAGATACTCTAAAACAATATCCTGAACGGCATAGCTTTCTGCGATAACAGGTTGCTCTACGTCCTGACTTTCTACTGTGCTTTCTAAAAGTTCAAGACCTTCCGTATCCAATATATAGTACATTACCATGTTGGTTTCCATCATTGACGGAACCATCTGACTGGAAATTTGAGATTTATATTCTTCAACGGTTGAGCCATTAGCAACCAGAAGTTCCTCCAAATCTACATCATAAGAGGTTTTATATGCATCAACATAAAACTCGAAAATAGCATCACGCAATTTTTCACTATCCTCTGCAGGATAATCACTGAATTTGGCATTCTCACACACCGTATCAAGTATATAAGCCTTTATGGCACGCTCGTTTATATCTGCGATATAATCCTCTGCCGTATCAAAGTCCATCTCCTCATAGGCCTCTTCTTCGGTCATAGCCTTCTTTATGTAATTTATCTTACATGTAAATATAGCTTCTTTGCCTGCAAGGTCGGGATTATTAGTATAAGGATTAGGAAATGTTGCGGTAACATCCTTGGTCTCGCCTACTGCCACACCTATAAGCTCCTGTTCGAAATCGTCTATAAATGTACCAGAGCCTATTTCAAGGTCAGCGCCCTTTGCTGTACCGCCCTCAAAAGCAACACCGTCAAGCTTACCTTCATAGTCAAGGTTTACAATATCGCCGTTTGCAACAGTGCCCTCTTTAACTTCTTTATAAAGGTCATTGTCTTCAATGTCAAGACTTAAAATCTCGGTATAATACTTGGCATACTCGTCACTGTCGGTATCAACCTCTATACCAAGATACTCGCCTATCTCAACATAATTTTTAAGATTTGCGTTTTTGTAAAGCAAACGGTTTTTACCGCAACCCGTAAGTAATGTCATCATTAAAACTGTTATAAATAAAATCGCTGTTAATCTTTTCATTTCTGTCACCCTTAATTATTATTTAGTTCGCCTTTTGAAGCGGCTTTGAGATACGCATTAATAAATCCGTCTAAATCCCCATCCATTACGGCGTTTATATTACCCGATTCAAAACCTGTCCTATGATCTTTCGCCAAGGTATAGGGCATAAATACATAAGAACGAATTTGTGAACCCCATGTAATTTCTTTCTGAACACCCTTGATATCTTCTATCTTTTCAAGATGCTCACGCTCTTTTATTTCAAGCAACTTAGATTTAAGCATACGCATTGCCTGTTCACGGTTCTGAACCTGACTGCGCTCGTTCTGACACGCAACAACAATACCTGTAGGAATATGTGTCAATCGAACAGCAGAGGATGTTTTATTGATATGCTGACCGCCTGCACCGGATGAACGGAAAACATCCATTTTAATATCATCATCCCTGATTTCTATGTCCATATCATCAGTAATTTCGGGCATAACCTCAAGAGAAGCAAATGACGTATGTCTTCTACCCGAAGCATCAAACGGTGATACTCTTACCAAACGGTGAACACCAGACTCACTCTTTAGATACCCATAAGCATTCTCACCTTCTACAAGCATTGTCGCGCTTTTAAGACCCGCTTCATCACCATCAAGAAAATCAAGTATTTTTACATTAAAACCGTGGCGCTCACCCCAACGGGTATACATACGCACAAGCATTTGCGCCCAGTCCATCGCCTCGGTACCACCCGAGCCCGCGTGGAAAGTAAGAATTGTATTATTGCCGTCATACTCGCCTGTAAGTAACGTAGTAAGGCGCAATGATGATAATTTGTTTTCAAGCTCATCAATTGAAACGGTGATCTCATCCACCATAGATGCATCGTCCTCTTCGTCGGCCATATCAATAAGCACCATGAGATCCTCATACGAAGATGATATGCTGTCATACACTTCAACCTTGTTCTTTAACTTACCCGTTTTTTGCACAACAGCTTGTGAGTTTTCGAGATCATCCCAAAACCCGGGGGCCGTTTGTTTTAATTCAAGTTCTTCAATATCGCGAACAAGCTTATCGTAACCTATTGCATCGCGCAGGTCGTGGATTTCTTGTTCATTAGCTATAAGGCGTAATTTCAACTGCTCAAATTCAAGCATTAATTTTCCTCCGTAAGAGTTATTTTTTTAATACATAAGCGTGCCATTCTTCACGCACAAGACTGTCATAGATTTTAAATCCATGAGCTATGGCTGACCCCTCTACTCCAGCGGCGCGCATATCAATTATACCCGACACAATAAGTATGCCGTCATC
>JAZSBS010000092.1:0-6745 GCA_045602525.1 Acutalibacteraceae bacterium | reverse complement strand
AATTAGTATCTGAAGTGCTATAATAATCGGGCGCCCAAGATTTGCGAGTGTGCTGGAATAGGCAGACAGGCACGTTTGAGGGGCGTGTGTCCACGACGTATGGGTTCAAGTCCCATCACTCGCACCAAGAAAAAGTCTCTTTTGTCGGTAGACAAAAGAAACTTTTTTCAATAATATCCGTTCCCGCTGGAACGGATATTATATCATATTTGCGGGCGCAAATATATCATACGGCAACGCCGTATATCATATCGCGTCAGCGATATATCATTGAAAAGTACAACAATTTATGGTATAATCTTGATGAAAGAAGGTGCTTTTATGTCCGAAAACAAACTACTTGACTTATCTTTTGAATTTGCAGTTGCAAGTGTGAATCTTGTTGATGGTGTAACTGCACCTAAAAGTTCCTATATGACCGATCAGCTTGCAAGGGCAGGTACATCCGTTGGGGCAAATATTTATGAGGCACAGTATGCGCAGAGCAAGAAAGACTTCGTGTCAAAATTGGAAATTGCATTGAAAGAATCTAAGGAAACTAGTTATTGGTTGAACTTGATGTATGAAACCAATAGAATAGATATTTCCTCATATCAATATACCGAGAAGCTTTGTGGCAATATTCCGCAGGCTTTTGATTGCCTATTGTAAAACTGCAAAGGAGAACATCATTACAAGATAGAGGGGGTATATATATGCTAAAAAAAATAGTTTCTTTTTTGCTTGCTATTTCAGTGATTTATATTTGTGGATGTAATAGTAAGGAAATAAATAATGAATCCAGTGAAGTAATAGAGATTCAGGTTGAGGAGATAATTATGGATGAAAATGGAAATACAATGACAAGTTCTGAAAATGCCACAACATCCAACGAAAACACCACAAATACTGAAACACCAAATACAAGTAGCACAAACAGCCAAGTGCAAGCTAATATTGACTATAATACTGTAGTAGAAATCGATATTTGCGACCCGATTGTGCGCGCCTATTTAGATGCTACAAAAGTTGATATGCAGTACTCTATTTTAAGTGAATATGTAGGGGTGAAATATAATTATCAAAACACCCAATTTGATTGGAAACTTGATGGCGCGGCATCATATATATTGACTATATCAGAAAATTCAGATTTTAGTAATTCGTATACTATAGAAACAAAATATTCGCAAGTTAAGAACAACATATTTGTACCAGGGAAAATATATTATTGGAAGGTCACAGGCAAAAGTGTTGACAATATTTTAGGCGGCGGCAAAATTAAGATTAAGGATGTGCCGGTACGCTGGATATATGTTGATGGTGTAAACAATGTGCGTGATATGGGCGGCTGGAGTACTACAAGCGGTAAGACCGTTAAATACGAAATGTTATACCGCGGTGCGCAGTTAAATGGAATTACCGAAAATGGTTTAAAAACATTAAGCTCGCTTAATATAAAGACCGAGTTTGACATACGCTCAAAGGCTAATTCACCGTCTGCAACAGAGGGCACAAACTTTAACTATATTTTTCTTGATACTGGGTTTGGCTATGAGAACACTTTAAAAGATTACAATAAAGAACAGGTAACTAATAATTATAAAAAAATCTTTGAAATTCTTTCGGACAGAAGTAGTTATCCAATATATACACACTGTCAGGGTGGTGCGGACCGAACAGGCACATATGCATTTTTGCTTAACGGACTTTTGGGTGTATCTTATGAGGATTTAACCCGTGATTTCGAATTGACCTCATTTTCAGGTCAAAAGCGTTGGCGAAGCGAGGGCAATGGTACAACATTTAGTGAAAATGATAATATGATGTACGAAGGTGATAATCCAATCGCTTGGCGAGAATTGTATCAGGCAATGATGGATTACGGCGCGGAGAATGGATGCACTACACTACAGCAGTCTATTGAATACTGGTTGATAAATT
This sequence comes from Acutalibacteraceae bacterium, assembly GCA_045602525.1. Lineage (GTDB taxonomy): Bacteria > Bacillota > Clostridia > Oscillospirales > Acutalibacteraceae > UBA737. Next base: position 4,822 of record JAZSBS010000092.1, on the reverse strand, counting down.
ATATCGGTGTTCCACAGTCACAGATTGACAGTTTTAAAAATATAATGCTTGAGTAAATAAATAAACAGCATCTACTTTTAAAAGTAGATGCTGTTTATTTATTCATTGTTATTATTCATAATTGCTATTGCAAGGTCATTAAGTTGAACATCATCAACCGGTCCGGGCGCACCTGACATAAGCTCTGCCGAGGTTGCAACCTTGGGGAAGGCTATGACGTCACGCAGTGACTCACTTCCTGTCATAATCATACAAAGTCTATCAAGACCAATGCCCATACCGCCATGAGGTGGTGCACCGTAGCGGAAGGCACCCGTAAGGAAGCCGAATTTTTGCTCTGCTTCTTCGTCGCTGAGGCCAAGAGCTCTGAACATCTGTGCCTGAAGCTCAGGGTCGGTTATACGGATAGAGCCACTGGATAGCTCTGTGCCGTTAAGCACCAGGTCATAAGCGTTAGCATATACCTTTTCAGGTGCTGTCTGTAGATATGGGATACACTCATCAAGCGGTGAGGTGAATGGATGGTGCATAGCGTTCCAACTACCTGTTTCCTCATCATATTCAAAGAATGGGAATTCAGTAATCCATAAGAAATTGTACTGGTTTTGGGGAATTATATCAAGGCGTTTTGCAACTGTCAGACGAAGTGCACCAAGAACCGACAGGGTAAGGGCCTTTTTATCGGCAACTATAAACACAACGTCGCCCTTTTCGGCACCTGTGCGCTCTAAAATTGCAGACATTTCATCTTCGGTCATAAATTTAGCAAAAGAACAATTTGGAGTATCTTCTACCCAGCGGATAAACGCAAGACCTTTAGCACCGATGCCTTTGGCTTCTTCGGTAAGCTTGTCAATCTCTTTGCGGGTGTATGTGTCAACAGCAGCCTTTGCTGTAATAGCGCGAACCGTACCGCCGTTTTTAATCGTATCGGCAAATACGCCAAAGTCGCAGTTTTTAACTATATCAGATATGTCCTTAATCTTCATATCAAATCGTGTATCAGGTTTGTCAGAGCCGTAATCATTCATAGCGTCATTGTAGCGCATACGGGGCAGAGGAGTGGGTATTTCTACACCTAAAACCTCTCGGAACAAACGGCTTACGTAACCTTCGGCAATAGCGAAAACATCGTCACGCTCAACAAAAGACATTTCAAGGTCAATCTGTGTAAATTCAGGTTGGCGGTCAGCGCGAAGGTCCTCGTCACGATAACAACGTGCAAGCTGCATATAGCGGTCAAAACCCGAAAGCATAAGTAACTGCTTGTACATTTGCGGAGATTGAGGCAGAGCAAAGAAACTACCTTTGTGTATACGTGAAGGTACTAAATAGTCGCGAGCACCTTCGGGTGTAGATTTAATAAGGGTGGGAGTTTCAAGCTCTATAAAACCGTTTTCATCAAAATAGTCGCGGGTTACTTTAGCAATCTTATGTCGCATAAGTATGTTTTTTTGTAAATCAGAACGACGCAGGTCGAGATAGCGGTATTTAAGGCGGAGATCCTCCTTGGCGTTGCTGTTTTCAACAATTTCAAATGGAGGAGTCTTTGATTCGCCCAATACCTTAAGGGTATCAACCTCTATTTCAATCTCACCTGTTGGTATCTCGGTATTGATTGATGAGCGCATACGCACCTTGCCTTTTGCCATAACAACAAATTCGCTTCGAAGTACGAATGCCTTATCAAATATTTCGCGATCGGTATTGTCATCAAAAGCAAGCTGTACAATGCCTGTGCGGTCACGCAAATCAACAAAGATAAGGGCGCCAAGGTCACGCTGACGCTGTACCCAACCGCAGACAACAACTTCCTCACCTATTTCATTTTTGGTAAGCGTACCACAGTAGTGGGTACGCTTTAGTCCATTCATTCTATCAAGTTTCAAAAAAACACCTTCTAAATAATTGTATCTTCTAAAGAATTTAAAGCGGAATCAAGCTTTATTTGCATAAACTGTTCGCTAAAGTCATCAAGGTTTACTTCTTTTATTTCACCTGAAATCATATTTTTAACCTTGCATTTGTTTTCGGCAAGCTCGTTGTCACCGAGAACCGTGCTGTATAGCGCACCAATTTTATCAGCATATTTCATCTGCGCTTTAAGACCTCTGCCACACACGTCACATTGAGCCTCAAAGCCGTCGCGACGCAAAGCGGTACAGAGCTTGGTGGCCTTAATGGCGGCATTATTACCCATTGGGGCAATGTAAATATCACATTTTTTTGCTTCAGGAAAATCTGAGTTTTGATTTTCAAGGGCGAGCATAAGTCGCTCGATACCCATACCAAATCCCAAAGCGGGTACGGCGGGACCGCCCATCTGAGAAACAAGGCCGTCATATCTTCCACCGCCACAAACGGTTGACTGCGCGCCGATATCGCCTGATACAAACTCAAATACTGTTTTGGTGTAGTAATCAAGACCGCGAACAATCTGTGGATTAACTTTATATTTAATACCTGCAGCATCAAGATGAGCCTTTACACCGTCAAAATGGTCTTGACATTCATCACACAAAAAGTCTATAACCTTTGGGGCGTCCTTTGCTAAAGCAGAACATACGGGTGACTTACAGTCTAGTATACGCATAGGATTGCGTGAAAGACGGTCACGGCAGGTTTCGCAAAGGTTATCAATATGTGAAGCAAAGTACTCGCTAAGCGCCGCTGTGTAATTTTTTCTACATTCGGGGCAGCCGATTGAATTTATTTCAAGAGAAATATTTTTAATTCCAACGGTTTCCAGTACCTGTAATCCGAGTGATATAACCTCGGCATCAGCGGCAGGGGAAGCAGCGCCGAAACATTCTACACCAAACTGGTGAAATTCACGCAATCTGCCTGCCTGTGGTTTTTCGTAGCGGTAGCAACCACCTACATAACAAACCTTTACGGGCAAAGCTCCATTAACAAGGCCATGTTCTATAACACTGCGCACAACACCTGCGGTAAGCTCTGGTCGGAGTGTTATTGACCGACCACCCTTGTCATCAAAGGTATACATTTCTTTCTGCACAACATCGGTTGTATCGCCAACACTGCGCTGAAACACTTCGGTATGTTCAAATACGGGAACGCGTATTTCGCGGAATCCGTAAAGCGAAGCAATTTCAAGCATTTTTCCCTCTACAAACTGAAATTTGTGAGAGTCTGCGGGTAACATATCATTCGTGCCTTTTATGGCACGGTTAATTTCTGCCATTTTAAAATAACTCCTATGAATTTTTAAGAATTTCGCGCCAATCAAGGTCACCGCGCTCAAGTCCGTGTATAAGCACCTCGGCGGTGGCAATATTGGTAGCGACAGGTATATTATGCACATCACAAAGGCGCAAAAGTGCCTGCTCGTCAGGCTCGTTGGGCTTTGGATTTAGTGGGTCGCGGAAAAGCAGTAAAAGGTCAATTTCATCGCAACCAATACGTGAAGCAATTTGTTGTGCGCCGCCTTGAGAACCTGCCAAAAAGCGTGTTATCTGAAGTCCTGTAGCTTCACCAACGGTTTTGCCCGTAGTACCGGTTGATATAAGATTATGTCGGCTAAGAATTCCGCAGTATGCAATGCAAAACTGCACCATAAGCTCCTTTTTCGCGTCGTGTGCTATTAAAGCAATTGTCATTAAATTTGCCCCCTTGGAAATATAAATATTTGTTTATATCTTTTTTATCTTTGGCAGTCTTACTTCATCACCGATAAGTCTTCTGGCAATGCGGTAAAGCGCCTTAAATGCTTTGGTTTTTTTGTTTATATTATGTGCAATGCTAAGCAACATCAAATCTTTGCTTTGCGGTACAAGACCTAAAAGTCTAAATCCTGATATATCTATTATATCATCAATGTTACTGTATATCTTCTTTTTAATATATTCTGCATCAAATCGATTAATTATAAGTCGAGCTGCATTTTTGTTTTGCGGCAAGGAAGCGCAAACAGCGGCAGCATCACGCACCGACACGGGATCTGGATTGCATATTGTCAAAAACTGCGCGTCATCGCCTATTGCAGTATATAGCGAAAAGTCAAGTCCTGCAGGAAAGTCGAATATAACAACATCGTACATGGTTTTTACTTTTTTTGCAAAATCACAAAGCGACTGAGCATTAATATAACCCGTTTGCGCAGGAGCAGGGATAACGCTTATAAGTGGATTTTGCGGTAGGGAATAGGTACCGTCTGATATGGGCGTACCGTTTAATATATCTGATAGGTCAAAAACAACCTTGCTTTCTACTCCAAAAAGCAGGTCAAGACAACGAAGTCCCTCGTCCATATCAACAAGCAATACGCTTTTATTAAGCTTTGTAAATGCAAGAGCCAAACCACACGAAACGGTCGATTTGCCCGTGCCGCCCTTACCAGAGGTAGTGGCTAAACAAATACCCATATTGCGCTGTCACCTGCCTTTATTCAAAGTATTTTACCATAAAAGGTATTTTATGTCAATTTTAAAATCAGTTAATTACGGTAAACGGAGGTATATCTGTCACTGTATTTTCTGTAGTAGAGAAATATGAATCAAGTATCTGACGAACCAGATTACCCGAAGCATAGCTTGAAGCGCCGTGTTCAAGAACTACCGAAATAGCAATTTCAGGATTATCGTAAGGCGCGAACACAATAAATGTTGAATGGTCGGCCTTGCCTTCTACCTGAGCGGTACCTGTTTTACCGCCTATTTTTATCGGATAATCACCAAGTGCCGCCTGACCGGTACCGTCAACAGTAACCGAAAGCATACCTGTTTTTATAGCCGATACAGTGCTTTCTTTAAGCTCTATTTTGTTAGCGATTTGCGGTTCGCAATCGTCGTAAACGGTGGTC
>JAZSBS010000091.1:0-5694 GCA_045602525.1 Acutalibacteraceae bacterium | reverse complement strand
GGTCTTCTTTTTGGGTGTTTTGAACTTAATGACACGAATGAAATGTGCCTAAAAACCGGAGATTTCTTCTACTTAAAAGCAGCATTTCTACTTTCTTAGTTTTTCAAATGTTTCAAGCCAAAGCCTTTTTATAATTTCGTGGCCGCTTGGGGTGGGATGTACACCGTCGGCAGTCCAATACTCGGGCGGAGCTTTCGTGCAAGCTTCATCAAAAGCCGCCTGTAATTCAATAAGAGGCAAACTGTATTTGTTGGCAATTTTCTTCGCAACCTCAGCCTTTTCGGCAACATCTTTTTTAAATCTTTCCAGTCGGTCGGGAATTTCATCGGTGTTACAGGTAGCAGAGCCTTCCAACACATAAGGTGCAATAATCATAAGCTTTGTTTCAGGACAGGCAGCTCTAACCTCATCAATAAGCATAGTATATATCTTTTCAAATTTTTCTGTGTCGACACCATTTCGAGAGCCTATTTCATGCCAGGCATCATTTACACCGATATAAATACTCGCGTAATCGGGGGAGAGATTTATAAAATCAGCCTTGATTCTTGCATAAAGATCCACTATTCTGTTGCCGCTTACACCACGATTGAGAAATTCATATTCATTCGGATAATCCAACCCTAGTGAAGCCTTAACTAAATTTGCGTATCCGTTACCCATACCGTAAAAGTTATCACGAGGTCGACCACAATCGGTTATGGAATCACCCTGAAATAAAATTATTTTAGCCATATTATTTCCTCCCCTTTTCTACATCATAACCATCATAACATATAAGTGGCGAAAAATCAATGCGGAACATTGTATATAATGAAAAATGCCTTACGCCATATGAGATAATCCTTACGGATTATGAAATATTTTGCTGCTGGCAAAATGTGAAATAAAATTCATTCCTTCATATGCCGAAGGCATATTTCATATTGCGTAGCAATATTTCACTCGTTCCAACGGAACGAATTTCATTGAAAAAAGGACTTCACTTTCGTGAAGTCCTTTTTTTGGAGCTGCTAACCAGATTCGAACTGGTGACCTCGTCCTTACCAAGGACGTGCTCTACCACCTGAGCCATAGCAGCGTATTTTAGCGACTTGATTATTATATTATAACAAATCGCTAAAGTCAAGAACAATTTTTTATAAATTTATCTTTCTTTTCCTTTTGGTCTTGTCATCAGTTCTTTTACAGCCAAATCTGCGCTATAACCTTCATACAATACTTTGTAGCAAGAATTAATTATTGGTAACTCTACACCGTATTTTTTACCAAGTTGATACGCCATAAGGGTTGCATAATAACCCTCAACTGTGCCAACCTCTTTAAGCGCTTGTTCTACCGCTACACCACTACCAACCTTGTTACCAAAACGATTGTTACGGCTGTGTTTTGAAGTACAAGTAACAACCAAATCGCCAATGCCCGTAAGACCCATAAACGTACGCTCATCAGCTCCCATACAAACTCCTAAATTTGCCATTTCAGAAAGACCGCGTGTTATAAGGGCAGCTTTTGTATTATCACCAAGTCCTAAACCGTCACTAATGCCTGCACAAACGGCTATAACGTTTTTAATTGCACCGCCAAGCTCAACACCAACCATATCATTTGCGGTATATATACGCAAAAATTCACTCGATAATACGTCCTGAACAATTGATGCAGCGGTAAAGCTTTTTGAAGATGCGACAAGCGATGTTGGTATCATTCGTGCAACCTCTTCGGCATGCGAAGGACCAGATAAAACACATATTTTATCGTCCGGTAATTCCTCACGAATAACTTCAGATAGTCTCTTTAAACTTTCTTTTTCAAAACCTTTCGCAACATTTACAACAATTCCGTGATTTTGTACATAGGATAACTGTTTTGCTACCGAACGAACTGCAACCGATGGACAAGCAATAATTGTTATTAAAGAACTATTAACACAGTTTATATCACAAGTAATATTAATTTCATCAGGAATATTTATATCTGGCAACAGTTTTACATTTTCACGATTTTTAATAAGGTCATTCACCTCTTGTTCGAAAGGCGACCAAAGATATACTTCGTGACCACAATTATATGCAGATATCGCAAGCGCTGTTCCCCAACCGCCTGAACCTAAAACAGTAATCTTTGCCATATTACTTTTTTCCTCCGAATGTTAGCTTCTTTTCTGTTCCATTAATTAGTCTTTTAATGTTTTCAGAGTGTTTTGCAATAACCAATACACCCATAGCAATTGCAAGCAAGGCTTGTGGCCAAAATAATGCGGGGTCATTTATATTATGAAAAATCATTGTACAGCTTACCACAGTTACAGCAGCCGCGATAGAACTGATTGATACAATTTTTGTAATCAAAACACCAAGCGCAAAAACCACAAGACCAATAATTATAGCCGGATAACAGCAAACCGCAAAAATACCTACACTCGTAGCAATTCCCTTGCCGCCTTTAAACTGAAAAAATATCGGGAACACATGACCCAACATACAAGCAAGACCGCAAAGAAAAGCACCGTAAACTGCCCATTCATTGCTATTTGTAAAAACATTCATAAACACTAACTTGCCAACAAAACATGCGACAAAGCCCTTTAATACATCACCTAAAAATGTAAGTGCACCAAGTTTAAAACCACCTGTACGCATAACATTTGTAGTACCTGCATTGCCACTGCCAAGTTCACGAACATCTTTTTTCATAAATGCTTTTGAAAAAACAACTGCAAAGCTGATGCTACCCAACAAATAAGCTAAAATTACGGTTAATATTGCATAAATCATTTTGCGTTTTTATCTCCTCTCTCGCGGATAACAAATCTTACGGGTGTACCCTCAAGACCAAATGTTGAGCGTATCTGATTTTCAAGATAACGCTGATAAGAAAAATGGAAAAGTTCTGCATTGTTGCAGAAACAAACAAATGTTGGAGGACAGGTTGATGCCTGTGTCATATAGTAAATTTTCAGACGCTTGCCCTTGTCAGATGGCGGTTGCACACGTGCAGTTGCATCGGCAAGAATATCGTTAAGCTTGCCCGTAGAAATACGCATTGTGTTTTGAGTGCGGACATAATTGATAAGTTCAAACAAGCGGTCAAGTCTCTGACCAGTTTTTGCTGATATAAATATAATCGGCGCATATGGCATAAATGAAAAATCGTTCATAAGCTTCTTACGATAGTTATCCATTGTCTGACCATCTTTATCAACTATATCCCATTTATTAACGGCAATAATGCAAGCTTTTCCCTCTTCAAGAGCAAGACCCGCTACCTTTGAATCCTGTTCGGTAAAGCCATCTACGCCGTCAATCATAATAACACAAACGTCAGAGCGTTCAATAGCCATTTTGGCGCGTATAACGCTGTATTTTTCAATCTTGTCTTCAACACGGCTATTGCGGCGAAGACCTGCGGTATCAATAAAATTAAATTTACCGAATTTATTTTCTACAAGTGAGTCAATAGCATCACGAGTAGTGCCCGCAATATCAGACACTATAACACGTTCTTCACCTGTGATTTTGTTTATAAGCGAGCTTTTGCCTGCATTTGGTTTACCAATAACCGCAACATTTATAACATCTTCATCCTCGGTATCCTCTGTTTCGGGCAAAAATTCGTAAGCCGCATCAAGCAAATCACCTGTACCGTGACCATGTACCGATGATACGGGTATTGGATCACCAAGGCCTAAATTATAAAACTCATAAAACTCGGGTGGTACATCCCCGATTTTGTCACATTTGTTAACGCACAAAACAATTGGTTTACCACTTTTAAGCAGCATTGAGGCAATTTCGCTATCGGTAGCGGTAAGACCAGTCTGCATATCAACCACCATTATAATTACATTGGCGGTATCAATGGCAAGCTGAGCTTGCGAACGCATACCCGATAATATAATGTCGTTAGTTTTTGGCTCTATACCGCCCGTATCAACAAGCATAACCTTTTTGCCCTGCCACTCGGTATCGCCGTAAATACGGTCACGTGTGACACCGGGAGTATCGTCAACAATTGACAGGCGCTTGCCTATAAGCTTATTAAAAAGTGTAGACTTACCAACATTTGGTCTGCCGACAACTGCAATAATCGGTTTTGCCATAAGGCTACCTCCCTAATATTTCATTTACTAAGTAAAAACCATTACAATCAATTGGCTTTATATTTACATTAAGATTTTGTGAAAGTTCCTGCACTGTAACGCTGTCGAGGAACATATCGCCTTCAGCTCGCAACATACTTGACGGTATAAGTAAAGTATCACCCAAATTTTCATTTTTTAACTGATCATATATATCAGTAGCGGTAACAAGTCCTGCAACAGTAATTCTCTCACCAAAAAAATTATTTTTTATAGCGTATACATCACATTTAAGTCCATCGTATTTTTGCTCGCACTTATTAGCAATTTCGCGTATCAATGAGTAAGCATCAACGCCTGTTGCTATAGATATATGACGTTCACAGCTACTCTGCTCAATATCATAAAGAGCATCCTCTGCCTCTGATTTAAACAGCGCCCAAAGACCGACGCCGTTTTCAAGTAGCAAAAAATCGCCGTAAAAGTCAGCGTTTGGGATTTTACGCTTAGCCAAAAGATAAAACTCATCCGAGCCGTAAATACGCCGCTCACCATATTTTTGCAGTGATTTTTCAGCATATTCATCAATAATATCAAGCACCTCAGCGGCAGTTTCTTTATCAAACGGTTTAAGCTCTGTCAATCCCTTACGGTATTTGGTAAGTCCCACAGGTACTGCAGCAATACACTCCATATTTTCGATATTTAATAAATCATCTAAACTGCGGCGAAGCTCATCACCGTCGTTTATCCCGGGACAGAGCACTAACTGGCTGTTCATTTTAATACCTGCATCGTTAAAACGATGCATAATCTCTAACACCTTGCCTGCATTTTTATTGGTCATCATTTTTACGCGAAGCTCAGGATTTGTGGTGTGAACAGAAATGTTTATAGGACTTATATGCATTTTAATAATACGTTCAATCTCGTGCTCAGTAATATTGGTAAGTGTAATATAATTACCAAACAAGAATGACAGACGTGAGTCATCATCCTTAAAATAAAGGCTTTCTCGTAGACCTTTAGGTAACTGGTCAATAAAACAAAAAATACATTTATTTTTGCAAGAACGTTTTTCATCCATTAGGTATGTATCAAACTCAAGACCTAATTCATCAAACTCGCCTTTTTTAATTTTAATCTTTTTAATCTTGCCTTTTGCATTTATAATTTCAGTAATGATTTTTTCGTTGTTCTGATAAAAACGATAATCAAGCACATCCATTATTGTGTTGCCGTTTAAAGATACTAATGTATCTCCGGATTTTATACCAGCTTTATATGCAGGACTTTTTTTCTCAACATTCTTTATTATAACAGACATACTATCTCACCGCCTTTAAGCATATATTATAAGATATTTTTATACAAAAAACAAGAGGAGGATTTTGCTCCTCCTCTTAAAAACAAATTATTCTGCGATCTCAACAACCTGACGGCCGTTATACTTGCCGCAAGCAGGGCAAATTCTGTGGGGACGCTTATACTCGCCACAATCAGAACATCTTACCAATGTAGGAGCGGTAAGCTTCCATAAGTTGTTTCTTCTCTTGTCTCTTCTTGCTTTTGATGTTTTTCTCTTCGGTACTGCCATTTTCAGCACCTCCTTA
>JAZSBS010000090.1:0-3145 GCA_045602525.1 Acutalibacteraceae bacterium | reverse complement strand
AGTAATAATATGAAGAAATTTAAAATTTTACTTGACATAAGGGAATATTGGTAGTATAATTCATCACATTAACACATTAGTACGCTAAAGTGATATTAAACGGAGGATATTATGAGCAATTGGCATAACAAAAGCACAGATGAATTGTGTGAGGCGCTGCTTTCTCTCAAAACCAAAGAAGAATGTTACGCTTTTTTAGAAGATATCTGCACAATTAAAGAGGCGCTTGATATTTCACAAAGATTATCTGTTGCAAAGATGCTTAAAAAGGGTATCAGTTATACTAGAATCACAAAAGAAACGGGCGCCAGCGCGGCGACCATAAGTCGTGTCAGTAAATGTTGCGAATATGGCGCAGGCGGTTATGATATTGTGATAGGCAGATGTGGTGAATAGTTTGAGTAAAATTACCCACAGCACTTTTTTTGTTCGGGGCGGTACCCTATATACAGCACCGCTCACTGCAAAACGCCACTGTGAATAATTTTCTTTCAAACTTTATTAGTCTTTTAAATTAAGAAAGGACAAGAAATGATGATTGATAATAATATTTTCAAAAATGAAGAAAAAGCAATTTTTGCCCTGCGTACGCTTTACGGCAAGTACGGATATAAGCCTTTTAAAATGAGCAAATTTGAAGAGTATGAGTTTTATATTCAAAACAAAGATTTTTTAGTAAGTGATCGTATTATTGCTTTTAATGATACCAATGGTAAACTTTTGGCACTAAAACCAGACGTTACATTGTCAATTATAAAAAACGGTGAGGATACCGAAGGCTTTAAGCAAAAGGTTTGTTACAACGAAAATGTTTACCGTGTATCTGAAAATACTCATCAGTTTAAAGAGATTATGCAAACGGGTGTTGAGTGTATCGGTGATATAAGTTTGTATGATATATATGAAATAATAGTTATGGCTGTTGAAAGCCTTAACCTTATATCAGAAGATTTTGTGTTGGAAATTTCACATTTAGGTTTACTTTCGTCGTTGCTTGATAATATCTGTTGGAATGCCAACTTTAAACAAGAAGCGATAAAGTATATATCAGATAAAAATCCACACGATTTGTCACGCATTTGTGATGAAAACGGGGTGGACGAAAAGCAGAAAGATGCACTGCTTAATTTTGTGTCAATATATGGTAAGCGCAGCTCAGTTTTAGAAAAATTAGAGTCAATCAGTGAATATATTACGCCGGATGCTCTAAATACACTAAAAACCTTGTCGAGTATGCTTGACAAACTCTCTTGTAGTGATAAAATAAAATTTGACTTTTCTGCCGTTAGCGATATGAATTACTATAATGGTATAGTATTTAAAGGTTATATTGCAGGCATTTCTCAAAGTGTGCTTTCGGGCGGTCAGTATGATAATCTGCTTTGCAAAATGGGCAGACGCGCGGGCGCTATAGGCTTTGCAATTTATCTTGATATGCTCGACGATTTACCAAACGAAAAGCAAAAGTGTGATGTTGATATTTTACTGCTTTGTGATGATGCCACCAAAATGCAGGATTTGCTTGATGTGGTAAAACAAATAATCGATAGTGGCAAAACCGTTTCGGTACAGAATTCTGATGTGCAGAAAATAAAATACAAAGAACTTAAAGATATAAGAGGAGGGGTATAAATGCTTAATATTGCATTACCAAAAGGCAGACTTGGTGAAAAGGTTTATGCTATGTTTGAGAGTGCAGGATACGAATGCCCCTCTATTAAAGAGAACAACCGCAAACTTATTTTTGAAAATACCAATAAACAGATTCGTTATTTCTGGGTAAAGCCGTCAGATGTTGCAATTTATGTAGAACGCGGCGCTGCCGACATAGGTGTTGCAGGCAAGGATATTTTACTTGAATACAGTCCTGACGTTTACGAACTTTTAGATTTAAATTTGGGCAAATGCCGTATGGCAGTAGCGGCTCCCGTGGATTTTGAGGACGACGGTCAAAAGACACTAAAGGTGGCTACCAAGTTTACCAATATTGCGGCAAAATACTATGCAAGCATAGGCCGCGAGATTGATATAATAAAACTTAACGGTTCTATAGAAATCGCCCCGATTTTAAAGCTTTCCGACGTAATTGTCGATATTGTTGAAACAGGAACAACACTAAAAGAAAATAATCTTGAGGTAAAAAGCACAATAGTGCCGATAAGTGCCCGTCTTATTGCAAACAAGTCAAGCTTTAAGTTTAAGGGTGAGAATATTGAAAAAATAGTAGACTCTATTAAGAAACAGGTGCAGACAAATGATTAAAATTTATAATTACGGTGAGGTTTCGAACGATGAGATTTTTGCCCGCGACAATATTGCTACCAATGTGGAGGGTATTGTAAGTGATATTATATCCAATGTAATAAATCATGGTGACAAGGCAATTTTTGAATATGCTTTAAAATTTGATAAGGCAGATTTAAAATCACTTGAGGTAACCGCCGACGAAATTGACGAGGCATTCGCGCTTGTTGATGAGGAGTTTGTAAATATAATTAAGGAAGCGGCTGTAAATATCCGCGCTTTCCACTCAAAACAGGTCAAAAACAGTTTTATTATAAACGAACAGGACGGCGTTGTTACGGGGCAAAAGGTAATGCCCATTGAAAAGGTAGGCCTTTATGTACCCGGTGGCACTGCGGCATATCCATCAACCGTGCTTATGGATAGTATACCCGCAAAAATTGCAGGCTGTAAAGAGATTGTTATGGTAACGCCGCCAAGCGCCGACGGTAAGGTTAATCCCGTAATTCTGGCAGCGGCAAAAATTGCAGGTGTGGACCGCATATTTAAGGTAGGTGGCGCACAGGCCGTAGCGGCTTTGGCTTATGGCACCGAGAGTGTTCCCAAAGTTGATAAAATTGTAGGTCCTGGTAACGCGTTTGTTGCCGAAGCCAAAAAGCAGGTATTTGGTAAAGTATCTATCGATATGATTGCCGGACCAAGTGAAATTTTGGTTGTGGCAGATTCTACCTGCAATCCTGCGTTCGTTGCGGCAGATTTGCTGTCACAAGCCGAGCACGACAAAATGGCAAGCGCTGTGTTGGTTTGCGACAGCCGCGAATTTGCCGAAAAGGTAAGCGAGCAGCTTGAAATTCAGATTCCCAAACTTCCCAGAGCTGAAATTGCAAGAGTATCTATTGAT
>JAZSBS010000089.1:0-9316 GCA_045602525.1 Acutalibacteraceae bacterium | reverse complement strand
AACGATATAATTCATATCTTCCCTCCTTTTTTGTATCTTAAAAAGATACCCGTGATATAAAAAAATTTAATTGTCACCTCCTTATAGGCTAATTTCAGGGTTGTATCTTTTTGAGATACATCAATATTATCACCTGTTTTTTGTTTTGTCAAGTATTTTGTATCTTATTTTTATGTTTTCCTTGACTTTTTGATAAATTTAAGATACAATTGTTGCAGAAAGGATTTGATTTTATGAATATAGGCGACTACATTAAAAAACTTCGTATTGAAAACAATTATTCACAGGAGGAGTTAGGCAGTATGCTCGGTGTTCAACGTGCCGCTGTTCAAAAGTGGGAGTGCGGTACTGTTAAAAATTTAAAGAGAGAAACAATTAAAAAACTCTCTGAAATTTTTAATGTTCCCCCCTCTTCTTTTATTGACACAGAGTATATGTCTTATAACAATATTATTCCTATGCCGAAAATGAACCGTATACCAATTCTTGGCACTATTGCCTGCGGCACCCCGATACTTGCCGCAGAAAACCTTGAGGGTGAAACCGCTATCCCCGAAGATATCAACGCCGACTTTGCTCTACGTTGCAAAGGTGACAGTATGATTGACGCCCGTATCCACAACGGTGATATTGTATATATCCGTCAACAACCCACTGTCGAAAACGGCGAAATCGCCGCTGTGCTTATTGATGAAGAAGCGACACTCAAAAGGGTTTATATATCAGGCAACACATTAACCTTAGTTGCCTGTAATTCAAAATATCAACCCCTTGTATACACAGGTGAACAGCTTAACCAAATTCATATTTTGGGTAAGGCGGTAGGCTTCACTAGTACAATAAACTAATAAAAAAGCACTTGCAGATTTGATTTCTGCAAGTGCTTTTAGTTAAAACTTTATTTTGCGTAGTCAACAGCGCGACTTTCACGTATAATATTAACCTTAACCTGACCCGGATATTCAAGTTCATTTTCAATTTTCTGAACAATATCGTGAGCCATAATAACCATCTGATCATCATTTACAGCGTCAGGCTTAACTATGATACGAACCTCGCGGCCCGCCTGAATAGCATAAGAGTCCTCAACACCGTTAAAGGACTTGGCGATTTCCTCTAACTTCTCAAGACGCTTGATATAGCTTTCAATATTTTCACGACGAGCACCCGGTCGAGCAGCCGAAATTGCGTCTGCCGCCTGAACAATACAAGCGATAACGGTTTTTGCTTCAACATCACCGTGGTGGGCATGAATTGCGTGAACAACAGCTTCGTTTTCACGGTACTTTTTAGCAGCCTCAACACCAAGCTGAATATGTGAGCCCTCTTGTTCGTGGTCTATTGCCTTACCAATATCATGAAGCAGACCTGCGCGCTTAGCAAGTGTTACATCGGCACCAAGCTCAGCAGCAATAAGACCCGAAAGATAACATACCTCAAGTGAATGGTTAAGTACGTTCTGACCGTAGCTTGTACGAAAATGTAAACGACCAAGCAACTTGATAAGCTCGGGATGCAGATTATGAACACCACTATCTACCATAGCGCGTTCGCCCTGCTGTTTAATTATAGCCTCTACCTCAGCCGTAGCCTTTGCAACGGTCTCCTCAATTCTTGCAGGATGAATTCTGCCATCAACAATAAGCTTTTCTAACGTAACACGTGCAATTTCACGACGTATTGGCTCAAAACTTGATACTGTGATTGCCTCGGGCGTATCGTCGATTATAAGGTCAACACCTGTCGCATTCTCGATAGCGCGAATATTTCTACCCTCGCGACCAATAATACGACCCTTCATTTCATCATTGGGTAGCGGTACTACTGAAATTGTAATTTCTGATGAATGATCAGCAGCACAACGCTGAATTGCATGGGCAATAACCTCTCGCGCAAGCTTATCAGAGTCCTCACGCGTTTGCTGTTCAAACTCCATAATCTTTACAGCCTTCTCGTGAGAAAGTTCACCCTCAAGCATCTGTAAAAGGTCGGCCTTAGCCTGCTCCTTAGAAAGCCCTGAAATTCTTTCAAGCATTTCAAGCTGACTGCGTTTAAGTTGTTCGCACTCCTCAATTTTAGCATCAATTTGTTTTGCCTTTTCCTGAAGTTTTTCTTCCTTGGCCTCAAGATTATCTATCTTGCGGTCAAGAGTTTCTTCTTTTTGCTGAAGTCTGTGCTCTTGTCTTTGTACCTCGGCTCTTCTTTCACGAAGATCCTTTTCGGTGTCCTGACGAAGCTGATGAATTTCTTCCTTTGCTTCAAGTAAGGTTTCTTTTTTACGGGTTTCAGCAGTTTTCATTGCATCATTTAAAATGCGCTTCGCCTCTGTCTCAGCCGAGCCAATAGTTTTTTCAGCAGAACGACGTCGAGAAATCGAACCCGCCACAAAGCCTATAATACAAAGCACTAATGCAATAACGCCAAAAATCACATAAAAAATTGGGTTTGTGGGCATATTATGTCCCTCCTTTATATTTAAAGCGATTTTACAGAAAACAAAATAAAAGGTCTGTCGGGGATCGCTGCTTTTGCCCCGCGATAATAATTTCTTTAGTATCGGGTGAATTTCGCCAAAACTTCCACCAATACAAACTAAATCTATCTACATAATTTTACCACTATATTTATGCTCTGTCAAGAAAAAATGCCGTTTATGTTGTGTTAAATTACAACAAAACGGCAAAAAAATACACTATACAAAATAATATGACATATCCCAAGCGGGTAAACACGGAAAATGCCTAAGATAAACTTTATAGTCACCCCGTAAATTCAAAACCCTTTCGGGTATCAACATCAAATCTTCACTTCGATGGTAAGCTGCTATCTGCATTTTAGGCTTATACCGGCTTATAGCGTTAGAGCCACCAATTATTGCACTCCCTTCAACGCCTTCAATATCCATTTTTATATATGTAGGTATATTATCCTTTGATAAAGCATCTATTGTAACCGATTTTATAATATTATCGCCCTGTCCTACATTGGACCCACGCGAGCCATTCATATCAAAAGCAATTTTACCCTCTTTATTACTCACACACGCATTAATATTGATAATATTTTTTACATTTTGAGTGGCTAAGCACAATTTATTATACGTTTTAAAATCAGGCTCAACAGCAACTATTTTATTGTATTTATCAACTTTAGATAAAAACTCTGCTACCGTATCTCCACGATAAGCACCAAGGTCAAAATATGTTTCGCTATCATTAAAGTTCAATATATTTCCATACACCTCATCTACGGGCGTTTCGCAGTCGAAAAGATAATCGATTTTACCCGTCAACTTATACATCACTACATTTTTGAACACATATTTTGAAAGATCATCCTCAAGACAATTATATACCTGTTCTAATCGTTTTTGATTAACCAATACATACTGCATATCAAAAATCGTACCTCCATATACTGGTACATCAGGTGCATAAAGCTCTTGCTCTCCTGCTATGCGCTTTACATTGTCAAGTACGTCAGGTAACGCTGTGCCAAAGCAAACCAGCACTATCATATCTCCAAATTTTGCTTTTGCTGTTTTATAATCGGTTACCGCACAACCGTGAAAGGTTTTTTGACGCACAAAACCATCGGATGCAAAAACACCCGATATTTTTATATCGTATCTAACAAGCACCGATATAATCTTATCAGCGCCATTACCCATACCGTAAAGCAATATGGGTTTATTTGTCTCTTTTAAATAGTTCCATAAATCATTCATATTTCTATTATATATATAAATACAAAATTTTACAAGTAAGTTGTAGACAAAACCAAAATTATTTGATATATTTAATAAGTAATAAAACAATTGGAGGTTATCTCTATGAAAAAAGTTCTTGCTTTTGACTTTGGCGCTTCCAGCGGCAGAGCTATGCTTGCCACTTTAGAAGATGGCAAAATTAATATGAAAGAAATTCACCGTTTCTCAAACGATCCTGTCGTTGTTCGTGGCAGTATGTATTGGGATGTACTTCGTCTTTTCTTTGAAATCAAGTCAGGCATCACCAAGGCGGTAAACGAGGGTGGCTTTGATGCAATAAGCATTGACACTTGGGGTGTTGACTTCGGTCTTTTGGATAAAAATGGCAGACTACTTGCTAACCCCTATCACTATCGTGATAATCGCACACACTCTGTACCTGAAAAAGTTTTTGAAATTATTTCTAAAGACGAACTTTACAGCAAAGCAGGTCTGCAGTTTATACACTTTAATACTATTTATCAGCTAATGTACTTAAAGCTTAATGAACCCGATATATTAGAACGCGCAGATAAAATGCTTATGATGCCCGACCTTTTTGGCTATATGCTTACCGGCGAAATGAAAGAAGAAGCAACCATAGCCTCCACCTCTAATCTTCTTAATCCTTATACAAAGGATTGGAATTTCGAACTTATAGAACAGTTGGGATTACCAAAATCAATATTTGCACCAATCACAAAACCGGGTAGCATTTACGGTTATCTTTCAGATGAAATCTGTGAAGAACTCGGTTGTGACAAGGTACCTGTAATCGCAGTTGGTTCCCACGATACCGCATCTGCTGTAGCTGCAACACCCACCGACCGTGACGATTTTGTATACATAAGCTGCGGCACATGGAGCCTTTTTGGTATCGAAAGCAAAACCCCTATTCTTACTTCCGAGGCTGCAAAAGCTGACTTTACCAACGAAGGCGGTTTCGAAGATACCACACGCTTCCTTAAAAACATTATGGGGCTCTGGCTCATCCAGGAGTCGCGACGTCAATTTCGTCGTGAGGGCGAAGAGGTCGGCTTTGACACACTCGAAAAAGAAGCTCTTGCGGCAACACCGTTTAAGTGCTTTATAAACGTAGATGACCCCACCTTTGAGCCTGCAGGCAATCTTCCGCGCCGAGTAAAAGAATACTGCGAAAAAACAGGTCAGTATGTACCCAAGAATCGCGGTGAGGTTATGCGTTGCATATACCAAAGCCTTGCCATGAAATATAAGTATACCTTCAACGCTCTTAATAATATGAGCGAAAAGAAATATCACAGCATCAATATTTTAGGCGGCGGTATCAAAGATAGACTGCTCTGCCAGATGACAAGTGACGCCTGCAACGTACCTGTACTCGCAGGACCAACCGAGGCTACAGTTATGGGTAATATTGGCGTTGCAATGAACGCATTAGGCGAAATTTCCGACTTTAAGGCATTGCGCCAGGTTGTATCAAATTCTACCGAAATTAAAACCTACACCCCAAACAACAACGAACATTGGGAAAAAGCTTATGCCGACTATCTAAAGGCTACAGGACTTTAGTTAATTAATACTCTAAAACCTAAAAAACTCTGCTTAAATCAAGCAGAGTTTTTTAATGTTTTACACTTTTGCCATAGAAGCAATTTGTTTCTCATAAGCCTTCGGTTTTTCGGTGGTGCCGTGCTCGCCTGCAGGATGATATGTAGGAACTATTTTTTCTACAAAATCTTTTACTGTCTCGGGCTCTTCGTAGCATATATGCATAAGTTCTTCAATATTGTTAAACAACTCATCGGCATTAAAATCGGTAGGATTACATATGTTTATAAGTTTATTTGGTGTAGTGCGCAAGCCCTCCGTCTCCATAAGACGTTCTTCATAAAGCTTTTCACCGGGACGAAGACCGCTATATTCTACTTTAATATCAACATCAGGCTTAAATCCTGAAAGTCGTATAAGGTTTCGAGCAAGAGTATCTATTTTTACAGGCGCGCCCATATCAAGCACAAATATTTCACCGCCTGCAGCATAAGTGCCCGCCTGCAATACAAGACTTACTGCCTCGGGTATTGTCATAAAATAGCGGATGATATCAGGGTGGGTAACACGCACGGGGCCGCCCTTTGCAATCTGCTTTTTAAATACAGGCACTACCGAACCGTTAGAACCAAGCACATTACCAAAACGCACGGCAACAAACTCAGTATCAATCTTAACGTTGCCTTTAACGAATCTATCGCAAACCTCGCTATCATCATGCTCGTAAAGAGGACGTATTTTACCAAACTTTCCTTCCTTTATAAGCTTATCAAACGACTGAACAACCATTTCACAAAGACGTTTGCTGGCACCCATTATATTTGTGGGATTTACCGCCTTATCTGTGCTTATCAGCACAAAACGATCACATCCGTTAAGAGCCGCCGCAAAAGCTGTTTTGTAGGTGCCAAGCACATTGTTTTTTATGGCTTCCTGTGGACTATGCTCCATTAAGGGTACGTGTTTATGTGCCGCCGCGTGATAAACAACCTCTGGTTTGTACTCTGCAAAAACATCAAATATTTTACGGCTGTCACGAACAGAGCCTATAAGTACAACCAAATCAAGTTCGGGATAATTTTCACGCAACTCCTGCTCAATATCATAAGCATTATTCTCGTATATATCAAAAATAATTAGTTTGCGCGGATTGTGCTCCGCAATCTGACGGCACAGTTCACTGCCTATAGAGCCGCCGCCACCTGTTACAAGAATTGTCTTATCCTGTAAAAAGGTGAAAATTTCGCCCATATCAACAACAATTGGATCTCGTCCAAGAAGGTCCTCAATTGCAACATCAACAAGTTTGTTTTTGCCTATTTCACCATCTTCAAGTTTGAAAACATCTGGCAATATCTTTAACTCGCAATCGGTTTCTTTACAAATTTCAAGTATTTCCTTTTTGTCAACAGGCTTAATTGTTGGTATGGTTATATATATCTTATCCACATCATATTTTTGTACCATATCGGGTATATCATATCTGTTTCCCGAAATGCACAGGTTATCAATATATCTACCTATTTTATGCGGATTATCATCAATAAGACATACAACCTTATCTGTAGAATCTGTAGCAAGATTCATATCGTGCAATACCATTCTGCCGGCACTACCAGCACCCACAAGCATAACGCGAGATGATTTTTTAGCGCGCGATACTGCACGACGACTACGTTCAAGCAATATAAATCTGTATGCAAAACGCACAAACAATACAAACATAAACTGAAGTATTATTCCAAGAATA
The DNA here is from genome assembly GCA_045602525.1 of Acutalibacteraceae bacterium. Classification (GTDB taxonomy): domain Bacteria; phylum Bacillota; class Clostridia; order Oscillospirales; family Acutalibacteraceae; genus UBA737. The sequence goes on along the minus strand of JAZSBS010000089.1, from coordinate 2,288 downwards.
TAGTATGTATACGGCATACGATTTATATCCATATTGCTTATATTGATAAATAAGGTTATGCCTACAGTGTGAATGACAAACGCACAAGCGGTAGCATACACAACGTTAAAAAACTCACGATAGCTTGCAAAGGTCCATATACTGCGGTAAAGCTTGAACAGTGAAAATACCACCAAAGCTATAATCGTATATATCGGCGCAAATTTAATCCAAGCCTCTAAATATTCAGTCGCATCCTTAATAAGAGCGTTTACCTGACAATCAAATCTTAACCAAAGTGCGAGAAAATAAGAAAAATTAACTACAAACGCATCATATACAAATAATAATGTCCTTGCAACACTGCTACGACTGATAGAAAATTTTATTTTTTTATCTTCTCTCATACTAACCCTCTTTACACTATAATACACATTAATTTTACAACAAAACTATAAAACTGTCAAGCAATAAACAATTATTGTAAAAGCCGTATTTGCCAAACAAGGCAAACACGGCTTATTATTAATTGGTTGGTATTAAAATCATTTTATCACCCGTAAGTGTATCCTCATCTATTTCATTAATTTGCTTAAGTTCATCTACATTTGTAAAATAGTGTGTTGCAATATCCCATATTTTTTCATCTTCGTAAGCAAAATACACAGTCATTGCGCCTCTATTTATCTTTTCTACAGGTTTACTGTCATTAATTTTTATATCCGTAATAAGAGGCAAATTACTACATTTGTAAATTGAAGCACAAATATTAAGCTCTATTCGCAGTTCCATATTACTACCGCTCGTTAATGTGTAGTTTGCACCTGTAACCGCAATGTCAGGAGTACACCTATACTCACCACCGCTCATATTAATTTGGTGTGTATATTCAAATTCAATTGGTTTTTCGTAAAATATAGGTATCAAATTTTCATCTTGCGCAATGATAAAAGCCGTAACCGTACCGCTTATGTGCATTATGCCGTCACCAAATTTAACCGAATCTGTTTTTACATCGCACCACATATCCGAAACTGTAAAAAGCGCTCCATCAGAAAACTCAAGATTCTTTTTACAGCTAAAGTTTTGATTTATATTTTCACAAATATTATTAAAGCATACCTCATTTTTGCAAATATCAGCTTCATATTTACGGGAATAAGCATCAAGAATTACTGCGACATCATTGTTGCAACAGCATTCACTTGTTATCAACAACTTAGCACTTAATAAAAACTGCCTGCATTGACCTGTTGCCGACACCCTTGGCTTTATATCAAGATGTGCAATGTACACCTTTGAATCACAATCACATTGCTCAGTAAGACCTTCAATCTCTATAAGCTGGCTAAATGGTAATTGGCACCGTACGGTTTGCGGCGCACCGCTACCTTCAGGCGCATATAAAAGCTTTACTATCATTTCGCCCTTAACCACCGATTTACCTGCCAAAATCTTACTGTCAGTAACGGTTGCCTCAGCATCGTATCTTATAATGCAACGAATATCCGGCTGACCACTGCCAAGCTCTATTTCTTCTTCAATAATTAAATACTTATCCGCGCTGCCCATAGGTACCGTCGCGGGAACACTGCCGCGAAGCAGCTCGATATTGCAGTCGTCTATATCGGATATCACATCAGTCATATTTCTTTTCTTAAGCGTTACATATATACCCGCCGCACCATGTATATCAATTTTTCTGCTTGTTACAGCACGACAATTTATGTATTCGCATTTCGTCTTGGCAACAAGTGAGCAGCCATCGGTGTTAACACCTGTATCAAAGCTTTTTGAAAAAAGATACTGATACTCGTAAGAACTTATGCAGTTATCACTGCCGCAGTAGATAACCGTTACGGTAACACACCCTTCAATTGATATACTACTGCCGTTTATACCTTTAGAAGAAATACGCGATACCGCGCGACATTTTAAAATTTTAGATATATCCGCGTAATAATCAGGCAATGTAAAATCAATATCAATAGGCTGTTCCGCCGACTCGCTAAAAATTGTATCAAGGCTGAATACATTTGTTTTGATGCTTTTATGCTCCATTATATACACACTCCAAAAAATACTTTTTATTAAAGTTTATTCTCGTTTTATGCGTATTATGACAAAATAAATACCCCATAAACTCCGAAATGCTCATTTTGGGCGGGATGCTTACCAGCATATATATGGTCTGGGCACACCTCTCCTTCTATTATCTCTACGCCTTTCCATTCGCAAAGTTTTCGCAATATTTCTCTTATCTCTAATCTCTTATCTGCGTAAAATACTTTTCTTCTATACTTTGGCGC
>JAZSBS010000088.1:0-6530 GCA_045602525.1 Acutalibacteraceae bacterium | reverse complement strand
CGCCAACCCAAAACTGTGTCTTGTCACTAACACCATTGATTTCTGCATTGGCGATAGCAGTTTTTACAGACTGAGCATCAATATCTACGCCGATTGCGCTTTTAGCACCGAGCAAATCTGCGGCTATTGCAAGTATACCGCTGCCGGTACCTATATCAAGCACGGTTGTATCCTTTGTTACACTGTTTTCAAGAATTTCAAGACATAGAGAAGTTGTTGCGTGACTACCCGTGCCGAATGCAGCGCCTGGGTCAAGGCTGATTACCGTGCGGTTATTACGATTGTCGTATACTTCCCAACTTGGACAAATGGCCAACTTTTCACCAATCTCAAAAGCCTTAAAATACTTTTTCCAGTTTTCATTCCAATCTGCATCATCAACTAAAACACAGTTAATTTCATTATCAATACCGCAGGCATTAAAACGCTCACGCAAATATGATACAGTCTCGACAGCATTGTCACTTTCGGCAATATACATATGAATTATTGAGTGCGTTCTGTCCTTATTTACAAGTTCATCGTCTATAAGGTCGATGTGCGCAATCTCCTCGGCATCGGCCTCAAGATTTGTGTAATCTTCAATATAAATTCCATAAGGCACAGTCATATTGGCAATGGCTGCCGCCTCGTCAGTTTTTTCGGTAGGCACTTTAGCCGTAATTTCGGTCCAATCCATTTAAACACCTCAAATAATAAGTATACCATAAGTTACTAAAAATTAAAAGATTAATTTTATATTTTCTTTCTCACCTATAACAGTACCCTGCACCATACCATTTCTGCCACCACCACGAACATTAAAATTAGCTTTGAAATTTTTAAAAAACTCTTGAAGCTGGGCATCTTCGCCACATATTGCAAAGGAGTAATTTTTACCGCTACCTGAAAAAGCGCCTCTTATTCCGCCGTACTTTGTATGTAATTTATCTGCAACTAACTGTAAATCCTTAACATCACAGTCATCAATAAAAAGGCAGTTTATATTCTCGTCAGCGGTGTTTACTGTTAATTCTGCAATTTTTCTTTTAAGTTCATTTGTTTTTTGCCTTTCGGCTGTGAATTTATCATCTAAAACTTTTACGGCATCTGCTGAATTTTCTTGCTTTGCAGAAAGCAATGCAGAAATTTGCGATATGTTTTCGTATTTAATACGATAATCTTTTAAAGCAAATACGCCGCATTTTAGTACTATACGAATCCCACCGCGCATACGCTCGGTATCAAGTAATTTTATAACACCGATTTCGCCCGTATTATTAACATGTGGAGCGCAACAAGCGCATATATCCGTATCTTTGATGCAAACCAAACGCACCGCACCATTTATTTCTTTTTTACTGCGGTAGTCGGTGCTTTTCAGTTGTTCTTCGGTTGGATAATATGCTCTTACAGGCAGATTTTGCCACACTTTTTTGTTGGCAAGATACTCTATTTCATCAAGTTGTTCACGTGTAAGTTCTTTATCAAAATCAATAGTTACAAAATCTTCGCCTAAATGAAATCCTACGTTATTGACGCCACATAATTTATGTGCTATTCCTGACACTATGTGCTCACCCGTATGATTTTGCATAAAGCCCATACGACGTTCAAAATCAATCTTACACTCAATAAAATCTCCGACATTAAGCGCCTTATCTGTAAAATGATAAATTATCTCATTTTCAATCTGAGTATCAAAAACAGTTGCATCACCAAGTGTGCCCCTATCACCCGCTTGTCCGCCGCCTTCGGGGAAAAATGCGGTTTTATCAAGAATGATTTTAAAACCATCTTTTTCTGCTAAACAGTCTAAAACCGTTGCAAAGAAGTTGCTTATATATGCATTTTCTTCGTAAAGTCTTACAGTCATTTTCCTAAACGCTCCAAAATTATATGCGCAACCTTGTATATATCACCCGCGCCCATAGTTATTATCAGGTCACCATCGCCTGCCGCATCAATCATCTTTGTTGCCAATTCGTTGTAATCAGCAACAACACACGCGTCGGGCAAATTATCGGTAATGTCCTCTGATTTTACACCATAAATGTTTTCCTCGCGCGCTGCTACAATAGGAGTCATAAACACCTTATCCGCAACAGACAAGGCATTTATCATACCGTCCTTTAAAAGCGCTACGCGGGAATAGGTATAAGGCTGAAAAACAACAACAACCTTTTTGTAATCAAGTGTTTTTGCCGCCTGTAAGGTCGCAAGCATTTCGGTGGGATGATGCGCATAATCGTCCACAACGGTAATGCCGCTTGCCTCGCCTATAAACTCAAAGCGTCTGCCTGCACCCGTAAACTCGGATATAGCATCGGCAATGCCTTGCGGCTCTACTCCCATTTCATAGCACACCGCAAAAGACACCACGCCATTATAGATATTATGCTTACCGGGGGCATGCATTTCAAGATGACCCACCCGCTTGCCGCGATGCATTACATCAAAACAAAAGCCATATTTACCGCCCACAACATTTTGCGGATAGTAGTCGTTGTTTTCGTTAAAGCCGTAGGTCACAACCTTTGAATCAATGTTGGACACAACATTTATAACACGCTCATCGTCACCATTAGCGTAACAGATTTTACCCTTTGAAACAAACTTTTTAAATGAGTTTTGCAGATTATCCATAGTCTTAAAATAATCCATATGGTCATCGTCAATGTTAAGCAAAACTGTAATATCAGGAGAAAATCGCAAAAAGCTGTCCACAAACTCACAAGACTCACAAACAAGTGTCTCGGAATTGCCCACCACACAGGATGAATCTGCGATCGGTAGCTTGCCGCCGATAACTGCGTTAGGATTTTGCTTGTTAAGAAGCAAAATTTGTGTTATCATAGAAGAAACGGTAGTTTTACCGTGTGTTCCGCTGACACCGATTACATTATCATAACAACGTGTAATAGCACCAAGCAGCTGCGAACGTTCCATTTTAGGCACGCCTGCTTCATTAGCCGCTATCATTTCGGGATTGGTGTCAGGCACTGCGGCAGAGTACGCTACCAAATCAGCACCCTTTATATTATCAGCATTATGCTCATTAAACACTTTGATACCAAGGGTTTTAAGCCTCTTAACGTTAGCGTTTTCGTTTCGGTCAGATCCTGTCACCTTGTATCCGCGTGATAATAAAAGCTCGGCTATAGGGCACATACCGCTACCGCCAATACCTATCATATGAATGTGACGGGCATCTAAAAAAGCTTTATCAACATCAAGTTGTTTTTTCATAAAAACACCTCAAATAATCATGGTTATTTATATTATACTATTTTTTAAATAAAAAATAAACCCCTATTTTAAGAAAGGTTAACAAAATGTGCTTCAATTTACCACCCAAAATTGAATATGTTCTTGATACACTTATATCAAACGGACACAAGGCCTATATTGTAGGTGGCTGTGTGCGTGATTTGCTGTGCGGTAAGGTGCCTCACGATTACGATGTTACCACCTCGGCCACCCCCGAGGAAACACAAAGCCTTTTTGATAAAACTATTCCAACGGGTTTAAAGCACGGTACCGTGACAGTAATTGTAAACAACGAGCAAATAGAGGTCACGACATTCCGCACCGAAAACAGCTACAGTAATAGTCGCCATCCCGATGGTGTTGACTTTGTGCGTGATGTGAAGCAGGACCTTGCCCGTCGCGATTTTACCGTAAATGCTATGTGTTATAACAGGTATGACGGATTAATTGACTGCTTTGGAGGCAAGCAAGATATTGAAAACAAAGTTTTAAAAACGGTAGGCCGTGCTGAAACAAGATTTTGCGAGGATGCGCTTCGTATTCTACGACTTTTCAGATTTGCCTCAACGCTTGAATTCTCGATAGAAAAACAAACCTTTAATGCCGCAATAAAGTGTGCGTCTCTGCTAAAAAAAATAAGCGCAGAACGAATTTTTGTAGAACTGCAAAAGACTGCAATCGGTGCAAAACCCGATACAATCTGCCCATTACTTGCCACAAACGCGCTGGACGGATATTCTTTAAAAGACGCAGATTTAAGCAATGTGTACAGGCTTAAGAACAAAGAAAATCTACGCACCTTTGCTTTTCTTAATCTTACAAGTGACAATCTGCCAAATACGCTCGACACATTAAAATGCAGTAACTTTTTTAAGGATTACTGCATTAAAATGAATTACCTGTCGCAAAACATTATTGTTGATAATAAAATAAGCATCAAAAAAGCATTAAACTATGCCGATGATGATATTATTTCAGATATCTTTCTTTATTACCGTGATATACTTGGTATTGATATTTCAAAACACAAAACATTTCTTGACAAAATCCTAACCGATAATGAACCATATAAAATCTCACAACTTGATATTTCGGGTAAAGATATAACCGCTCTGGGTTTTGACGGCAAAACGGTTGGTGAAAAGTTAGAATTTTTACTTTGTGAAGTTATAAAAAATCCTACGCTTAACACGCGTGAAAAACTTTTGAATTTAATATGTAACTAAACTTAAACGAGCGCCATAAAATGTATTGAATTACATTTATGGTGCTTAAATTTTTTTACGGCAGTGTGAGTTATATGAACATATTGATTATAGGCGGCGACCGCCGAATGTGCATAGCAATGGATGAATTAAAAAATATGGGATATACAGTAAACAGTTTAGGACTTTATGAAAACGATAATGAAAAAATTGAAAACGCCGATATTTTGTTGCTTCCCGTACCAACAACGCGTGACAACAAAAACATCTTTTGTCCACAAACAAATAAGATAATACCACTTGATGAAGTATACAAGGCAAAACCCCACGCCCTGATTTTAAGCTGTGGCTACGATTTTAAGATGCAAAATTGTATAGATTACTTAAAACTTGATAGTTTTTGTTTGCTAAATGCAGTCCCCACTGCCGAGGGTGCTATTGCAAGGGCGATTAATGATACCCCCTTTTGCCTGTGTCAATCACGTATTTTGGTTATAGGTAACGGCAGGATTGCAAAAATACTTGCCGACAGGCTGGTAGGTCTTAGGTGCGATGTAACAGTATCCGCAAGAAAATCAGCTGACTTTTCATACCTTAAAGCACTTGGTATAAAGCATATTCACACGCATAACGTACCACAAGAAGCAGAAAAGTTTAATATTATTTTTAATACTATCGATGTCCCTCTTTTTGATGAGGTCGACAAACTAAATAATTGCTATCTGTACGACCTTTCCACAAAGGGATGCATAGATTTTGAAACAGCACAAAAATGCGGTATAAAGGCGGTAAAGTTGCCGGGAATTCCAGGTAAAATAGCGCCCCATACTGCCGGAAAAATCATAGCACAAACAGCAAATGAATTGATTGGAGAATGGGTATGCAAAATATAAAACTTGGTTACGCATTTTGCGGCTCTTTTTGCACAATAAATAAGTCCCTCGCTGTACTTAAAGAGCTAGCAATTCATAATATTGATATAACACCGATAATGTCAGAAATCACCTACAGCACAGACACACGATTTGCAAAATCAAGTGAATTTAACGCGGCTGTGGAGGAAATCTGCGGCAAAAAGATTATACACACAGTGCCTGCCGCCGAGCCAATTGGACCTAAAAATCTGCTTGACGTAATAGTGGTAGCCCCATGCACGGGAAATACCATTTCCAAAATAGCGCTAGGCATTACCGATACCGCAGTCACAATGGCTGTGAAAGCCCATCTGCGAAATCAAAAACCCGTGGTTTTGGGCATTGCCACAAATGATGCATTAGGTGCTACAGCAAAAAACATAGGGCTTATTCACAACACCAAAAATATCTACTTTGTCCCCTACGGTCAGGATGATCCAAGCAGTAAAACCACCTCGCTTGTGTGTGATTTTACAAAAATCCCCGAAACGATAGAAAAAGCGTTAAATGGCGAACAAATTCAACCTGTGATAATATAAAAAACTCGGGCATTAAGCCCGAGTTGATTTTTTATTCTATTCCAAAATATCTTGCCGCATTGTTGTAGCAGATGTCTTCGACTATCTGACCTAGTGGTTCCATATCTGCGGGGTACTCACCGTTTTCTACCCAAGTACCTAAAACGTTACAAAGTATGCGTCTGAAATATTCATGTCGGGTGTAAGAGAGGAAACTGCGAGAGTCGGTAAGCATACCAACAAAGTTGCCCAAGAGTGACAAATTAGCAAGAGATTTTAGTTGCGTTTCCATACCTGATTTGGTATCGCTGAACCACCAAGCCGAACCGTGCTGAATCTTGCCTGCCGCTTCTGTACCCTGGAATGCGCCGATAACGGTATCAATCATTTCGTTATCGTGAGGATTGAGTGAATAGATAATGGTCTTTGGCAATAAATCGTCAATTGCGAGCGCGTTAAGCAGTGCTGTAAGCGCTTCGCTGCAAGGACGGTTTGAAATGGTGTCAAAGCCTGTATCAGCGCCGATTTTAGCAAACATTGCTTTATTTGTATTGCGCTGAACACTGTAGTGAATCTGCATTACAATACCGCGCTTTGCATACTCTTTTCCAAGACATACTAAAATAGCCGTTTTGTACATATCG
>JAZSBS010000087.1:0-10611 GCA_045602525.1 Acutalibacteraceae bacterium | reverse complement strand
AATAAAACAACTTTTATAAATTTGTATTAAGAAAATGTTAATTATCTTTGATTTATATTATATATTAATCATAAAGAAAAAGCCACACTTAATTAAGTGCGGCTTGAAGTTTAAATTATTCAGCGTCTGTTGTAGCTGCTTCCTCTTCCTTCATCTTTGCAAAGCATTCGCTGCAATATACGGGACGATCATCACGCGGAACAAACGGTACGCGTGCTGCGCCGCCACATGCTGCGCATACAGCTTCGTGCATTTCACGGGGTGCCCTTCCTGCATTTTTACGCTTGTCACGGCAGGGTTTGCATCTCTGCGGCTCGTTCTCGAAACCTTTCTCTGCATAAAATTCCTGCTCTCTTGCAGTAAATACGAACTCTTCTCCGCATTCCTTGCAAACTAGGGTCTTGTCTTCAAACATCTTTTTTACCTCTCTTGATTTGGATATTTAGCCCCGGACGGAATCGCACCGACATCTTTGTGAAACACAACGCTCTGCTAATTAAACTACATAGGGCATATATAAATAAGCGACCATCCGCTTATTTCTTTATTTTAGAACGAATACGACTTAGCGCATTGTCAACCGACTTTGCCGTAACATTTAACGCTTTTGCAATATCGGCATAGCTTTTACCGCTTAAAAACTCACAAAGCACCTGATATTCAAACCCCGATAATTCGCTTTTGATGGTATACTCTAAATCACTATAGCTCTCTTTTTCAATCAAAATGCTCTCGGGACTATTATGGTCAGTAAGCTCGACGTCATCTATAGGGGAAATCAAGCCATCGGGTATATGCTTTGCGGCACCCACAGTGCGTGACAAGGCAGAAGACATAGCCCTGTTTATGCAAAGAGAAACAAAGGTTTTGAAAGATGCCTTTGTGCTGTCGAAGGTTTTAACTGCAGAAAAAATCGCAAGAATACCTTCTTGTATAAAATCCTCAGTATCAAAACCGCTTGCCTTATAACGCGATGCCGCACTGATTATGTAGGGCATATAACGGTTGATAAGAATTTGTAAACAGCTATATTCGCCGCGATTTATAAGGGTAACCAACTCATTATCGGAAAGCTTGTCCTGAGCATCTGAAAAAAAATTCTGCATTAAAACTCCATACTATCTACCAATATTATATTAAATATACATTAATTATTAATAATTGTCAAGTATTTTTATTCATTTTGACAAAATTATGCAAAAAAATACGACTGTTGAATATTAAAATTCAACAGTCGTATTTAAAATGTTATTTCAAAAAATTTTTATATCCTCTGCCGTATTGTACACAGCGTGAAACGCGGCTTAACGTTGCCGACGATATCTCGCACTGCTCCATTACCTGATTGTAGGTATTTCCTTTAAGCAAAAGTCGCGCCGCTTTTATGCGCTGCGCCATCTGTTCAAGCTCCTTTGCAGTACACAGATCCTCAAATAAAGCCGCACAATCCTCTTGCGTGTCAAGCGATAAAATCAGCGAATATAAATCATTAACATCCTTATTGTCAGCAAACATATGCTACCGCCTTTAAATTTTTTCCAACGAATTTTGTAAAAAGCTTTTGGTCTTTTGTGACTGTGGATTTTCAAATATCTGCTGCGGGGTTCCAATTTCCTCAATGACACCGTCAGCCATAAAGATTATTTTATCTGACACGTTTTTAGCAAACTCCATTTCGTGTGTTACCACAATCATTGTGCTGCCCGACTCTTTAAGACCTTTTATAACGCGCAACACCTCGCCCGTAAGCTCGGGGTCAAGTGCGCTTGTCGGCTCGTCAAAGCATAGTATATCGGGATTCATTGCCAGCGCACGCGCAATGGCCACACGCTGCTGCTGACCGCCAGACAACTCACACGGATAACTTTCTACCTTATCGGTAAGACCAACATTTTCTATAAGCTCACGCGCTTTTTTATCAATTTCTTCATTACTACCTTTTTTAAGCAATTTTGGCGCAAGCGTTACGTTATCAATAACGTTATACTGTGGAAAAAGGTTAAACGACTGAAATACAAGACCAAAATGCAAACGGTTTTCTCGTATCTGCTCATCACTGAGTGTATTATTATCAGCACTGTCAAAAAGCACCTTGTCGCCCACGCTTATTGTACCACTATCGGGGGTTTCAAGGAAATTCAAACAACGAAGCAAGGTGGTTTTACCACTACCGGAAGAGCCTATTATTGAAATAACCTCTCCCTCATGAAGCGAAAAACTTATGCCCTTTAAAACCTCGGTCTTACCGAAGTTCTTTTTAATATCTTTTACTTCCAACACAGACATAATTATCACTCCTTACGATTTAAAATAGTCGAGCTTCTTTTCTACTTTACCAAGTATAATTGTAAGCAAGCCTACAAAAACCAAATAGAATACACCCGTAAAGAATAGTGGCCAAATCATTGCTTTTGTTGCTGCAAGTTCCTTTGCTTGCTTAATAATCTCGCACACCATAATACAGTTAGCAAGCGCAGTATCTTTGATAAGAGTAATAATCTCGTTAGACATAGGTGGCACTATACGTTTTATAACCTGTTTTAATATAATTTTTTTAAACACCTGTGACTTGGTAAGACCAAGCACATAGCCCGCCTCGTACTGACCGCGTGAAATACTCTCGATACCACCGCGGTATATTTCTGAAAAATAGCATGCATAGTTAATGGTAAAAGCGATAAGCACTGCCACAATTCTACCTGCATCAGATATACCCCAATTTGTAAAAACCAGTCGGTCTATTTTACTAAACATCGGGTAGTTAAAAAGCAAACCGGGCACATAGTAAATTATAAAAATTTGAAGCATCAGCGGCACACCGCGAACAATCCATACTATCACTTTTGAAACGGCTTTAAGCGGTTTCCATTTGCTCATAGAACAAAAGGCTATAGGCAAACCAAGCGGTGCGCCGCAAAGCAGCGTCACCGCAAAGATTAGCAAAGATATTATAAATCCGTCCCATAAAAATGCTGTAACTTCTAAAAAGGACATTTATCTTTTCTCCAAACGACTTGATGTTTATTTCTGGTCAGAATAATCTTTTATAATTGAATTTGCAACTTTGGGATATTTTTCACCAAGCTTATCCATGGTTCCATCCTCAGCAAGCTTTTCAAGCTGCTCATTTACAAGGGCTTTAAGCTCGCTACCTTTTTTAAAGCCGATTGCATAGTATTCTACATCACTTGTAAGTTCTTCGATAACTGTAAGGTCGGCATAATCACCCTTACCTGCATAACTATTTGCGAGCTGAGCATCAACTACTGCAAAATCAACAGTACCTGAAACAATTTCGAGCAAACAATCGGTCTGCTTTGTAAAGCCTTTAATATTAGCACCTTCAAAGCCCTTACCATATGTTTCACCTGCAGAACCACTTTCGGCAGCACCGTATTTGCCCTCAAGATCAGCAGCAGTAGCGATACCTGAATCCTTTTTGGTAACTACAACCTGACGGTTTTCCATATAGTTATAGGAAAAATCAACCTTTTCCGAACGAAGCACGCCATCATCATCAGCTGTATTAGCGGTAAAACCGTTCCAGATGCAGTCAATAGCGCCTGAATTTACATCGGTGTACTTATTGTTCCAGTCAATTTCCTGAAAAACTACCTTGTAACCAAGATTTTCAAAAACAGCCTCTGCAAGCTCGGTATCATAGCCGATAAGTTTGTTGTTTTCATCCAAATAATTCATCGGCTCATAAATTGTATAACCTACAACCACTGTCTTTTCTTCTCCGCAGCCTGCAAAACAGAAAAGCATAGCTACTACCATAAGTAACGCAATAATCTTTTTCATAAAAAATTCTCCTTTTCCCTTTCGGGTTCTAATTTGATGTGAATATTATACTTTATCAAACTAAAGTTGTAAAGTGTTTTTTGAAAAAATTCAAACATTTGTATATCTGCACAAAAAAGTGTAAAACTTTTAGTTATTATCACTTTACCTCGGTAGAGTGATAAACCGAGACTTTTCTATACTTGAGATGGATTATTACCCGTTTCACGCTTATACATAGCTGAAAAATAGCCCTGCGAACTAAATCCCAAGCTTTCCGAAACTTCGTTTACCGAGATACCGTTTTTTAAAAATAAAGTAGCAACTTTAATTTTTAATGTTAAAAAATATTTATGCACACTCATACCTGCATATTTATCAAAAAGCCTTTTAAGACTTGATATACTTATATTCAGTCGCTCTGCAAGCTCGTTTACCGAAAGTTGCTCTGCGATGTTTTCATTCATAATAATAAGAGCTTTTTTAAAAAGCTCGGTTTCATATGTTTTGGATTTTTCCAAGATGCTTGTATCACTTGAAAGTGTCAATATAATACGGCTGATATTAAGCGATACTGTCTGCAAAAATATATTATCGTTTTCAAAATAAGATAATATGTTCCAATAATATTCATCCCGAATTATGTCAGAACGCTTTTTAATTTCAAAATCCAAATATTCTAAAAATGTTTTAATAACAGATCGTCCATATTTATCAAAATGATATGCCGATTGCAGATTCCCACCGATCATACCTTCCAACGTAAAAGAAAATATAAACAACGTTACGCCGTTAGGGTCATCAACATTAAACTTATGAAGTTCAAACGGTTTTAAAACGATAATATCACCTTGTGATAGGTTATGCACCCTATCGTCTGCCGATATGCACATCGAACCGTCTAAAACGTACATACATTCCCAAAAATCATGCATTTCACCATTGAAGTGATATCCCTTTTCAAAATGCATTTTAAAGAGCGTGTATAATTTTGTAATTTTAACCTGTTCTTTTACCTGATAAGATTGCCAAGGCATACCCGTCACCTCATTTCTGAACCAAAATCATATAATTTTGACTTTTTTCGTATTGATTTATGTTTTTGGTCCTTATATACTGATAGTATATAATAAAAAACTAATCTTGTAAAGGACTGATTTTATGAAAAAAGTTAAGGTTATACTTATCGGCGCAGGTGACCGTGGCACTACCTACACCGATATTATGGCAGATTTGCCCGAACAGTTCCAGGTCGTCGCCGTTGCCGAACCTGTTGATGACCGCCGTGAGCATGTAAAAAAATTGCACAATATTCCCGACGATATGTGCTTTACAGATTACAAGCCCTTGCTTGCTCTTGGCAAAATTGCTGACCTTGCGGTTATTGCCACAATGGACCGCGACCATTTTGAGCCTGCAATGATGGCGATAGATTTAAAGTACGACCTTTTGCTTGAAAAGCCCATAACCCCCACCGCCGAGGAATGTGTGGCGCTTCGCGACAACGCTAAAAAGCACAATGTAAAGGTGGTTATCTGTACCGTACTGCGTTATACATATTTGTTTAACAAGCTCAAAGATATAATCGACTCGGGCAAAATTGGCGAGGTTATCTCTATTAACCACGAGGAATGTGTTGGCTTTATTCACCAGTCACACAGCTTTGTTCGCGGCAGATGGGGTAACAGTGAGCGTAGTTCGGTAATGCTGTTACAAAAATCCTGCCACGATATAGATATATTACAGTGGTTGATTGGTAAAAAGTGCAAAAAGGTGCAATCCTTTGGCTCGCTTTCATACTTTACCCGCAAAAACGCGCCAGAGGGCTCTCCCGAATACTGCATAGAGGGTTGTCCCAAAGGTGATACCTGCCCTTATAACGCCGTTAAGCTTTACTTTGACGATAAAGGTAACAACTGGTTCCGCCGTTCATCCACCACACTTTACAATCCCACCGATGACGACGTTAAAAAGGCAATTACCGAAACGCAATACGGTAAATGCATTTACAAGTGTGACAACGATGTTGTTGACCACCAGACCGTTAATATGCTTTTCGAAGACGACATTACCGTAACCTTTACAATGAACGCATTTAGCGTAGACGGCAGATTTATAAACATTATGGGCACAAAGGGTCAGATACGAGCATCCCTTGGCAACAATAAACCGATAAGTGTTTACAACATCGAAACCAAAACCACCGAAGAAATTGAAAGCACGGGCTCTAACAGCATAACCGCAGGTCATGGTGGCGGAGATACGGGCATTGTTAAAACGCTTTACGATTACGTTATAGGCGAATATAAAGGTAACTGTGTACCGTCTATAGAGGAATCGTGCTATAATCACCTTATAGTTTTTGCCGCAGAGCAATCGCGAGCAGAAAATTGTGTTATTGATGTAGAAGATTACATAAATGGCTTGAAATAGATTAGTTAATATGATATGATGTATTAAATAGTTCAAAACTATTTGTCACATGAAAAGGAATTTGTATTATGATTAAAGTAGGAATTGCAGATTACGGACTTAACGTCTGGTACGGAAATATGCACGATTATGAGTGGCGTCTTAATATGCTAAAAGGTTTAGGCTTTGACGGTATTGAGCGACTTGAAGCCGCAACTGCTGACCGTGCGCTCGAATACAACGCTCTTGCCGCTAAAATGGGTATGGGCTTTGCCACCTGCCGTGGTAGTAATGCCGCAGATACTCTCACCTTTAGTGCTGGTTTCGAAAAAAAATACATCTGGGTGCAATCAACCGCCCAAGATTTTGACACCTTCTGCCGACACGCCAATCATCAAGCAGAAGTGGCTGCTGGGTACGGTGTTAAAGTGGGTATACATAACCATTTGGGCACACCTGTTGAAACGCAGGAACAATTAGAGGAATTTTTGATGCGTTGCCCCGATTGCTATATTGTGCTTGACATCGGTCACTTGCACGCTGCAGGCGGCGACCCAGTTTATGTTGCTGAAAAATATTTCGACCGTCTTGTAACCGTTCACTTTAAAGATTATGTTATCAAAGATGCTAACGCTAACATTTGGTCAAACAGACTTCGTTTTTGTGAGCTTGGTGGCGGCGTTATGGGCGATATAGCTCGTGATGTTGCAAAGGTTTTGATAAAAAATAATTATAACGGCTGGGTAATGGTAGAGCACGACACCCATTTGCAAGACCCGCGCATTGATTTAAAAATAAGCCGCGATTATCTTAAAAATTGCGGAATTTAAAGGAGATAAAGCTTATGTCAAATCCAATCAAATTAGGACTTGTGGGCATCGGCCGCGCAGGCTGGGGCATGCACACAAACGAACTTGCTGGCAAAGAGGATAAATACCAATATGTTGCCGCTTGCGACCTGCTCCCTGAGCGCGTTGACAAAATGGTAGAAAAATACGGCTGTAAGGGCTACAGCAATATCGACGATCTGCTTGCCGACCCCAACGTTGAAATAGTCTGCATTGCAACACGTTCTTGCGACCATTTTGAGCATGGTGTAAAAGTGCTTAAAGCGGGCAAAGATCTTTTAATGGAAAAACCAATGGGTCTAACGCTCAAACAAGCCGAAGAGCTCTTTGCAACCGCAAAGGCAGAAGGCCGCAAAATATATATGCGCCATAATCGCCGCTTTGAAGCTGTTTTCAATGAGGTTAAAAACACCATTGAATCTGGTGTTCTTGGTAACGTATATGAAATCAATATTTCACAAGGCTCTTTCCAGCACCGTGACGACTGGCAGACTTTAAGCGAATTTGGCGGCGGTCAGTTACTTAACTGGGGTCCCCACATTATTGACCATTCCCTTCGTCTTTTGGGTTCTCCTCTTAAAAAAATTACGGGCGAACTCAAGCAGGTAACCGCAGGCGGTGACTGTGAAGACCACGTTATTGCTCACTATGAAAGTGAATCGGGCCGCACCGTTAATATGTGCATCAGCGGTGGTATGGCGCTGAATATGGGTAGAAAATTCAGCGTTTACGGTGACCGTGGCTCAATGGTTTGCGACGATTTTAATATCAAAATGCGTTACATAGATCCCGAACTTGAGATTCCACCCGTTATATCCGACCCGGGCACACCCGGCGCCTCCTTTGGCGCAAGTGGCACCTATGCATCAGCAACAGAGGTTAAGTGGATAGAAAAAGAATATAAACTTCCTGGTGAAGACCTTACTGTTATCTGGGATTATATGTATGAAAGCTATCGTAATGGTGCAGAATACCCCATTAAAGAGGAAGAAGCGCTTCAGGTTATGAAAGCGGCAGAAGCAATCCGCTGTGGCACTAAATTTGATTTTCACAACTAATATAGGTAACAAAATTATGGAAAATATTGTACTTAACAGAAAATGCATCCTCTCGCCCGTAAAAGATTGTGATTGGGCGAGTGAAATGGTGCTTAACCCCGCTATTATTAAAGACCCTGACAGTAACCGTGTACATATGTTGGTACGTGTATCGGGTCCTTACCCCGAGAAACAACTCGAAGGTAAGCCTCTTCCCTATCCTATTTTTATGGCATACGGTTTTTCTGATGATGGCGGTAAAAATTTTGAATTTGATTTTGAAACGCCCGCACTTGCTCCTGCTTTGGAATACGAGAAAGATAAAATCTGGACCGTAAATGGTCGTGGCGAGCGTGTTCCTGCGTATCATAACGGTTGTCTTGAAGACCCAAGACTTTTCTTTGTGGAAGGACAGTGTTATCTGACACTTGCTTGCCGTATGTTTCCGCCCGGTCCTTATTGGGAACAGGACATTCCAACACAGTGCGCACCAGATTGGGCGCTACAGGATGACTCTCCCTTTAAAATTGGTGATAACTATACAGTAACGGTGCTTTATAAGGTTGACCTTAAGTTACTTTCCAAAAAGGACTACAAAAACGCTTTTACCTTTATAACCCATCTTACCGATCCAAAATACGGTCAGGACCGTGACGTGATTCTTATGCCGCGCAAAATGTTGATTGACGGCAAAATGCAATATGTTATGATTCATCGCCCTGTAACACCAGATAAGTATGAGGAGTTTGATGTATCCTTGCCCACAATGGTGATATCTGCGGCTCCAGACTTTTATTCCTTTGCCAACAACGCTACACGTCGCGAGATACTTTATACTCCGCAGTTTGATTGGCAGGGCAACCGCGTAGGAGCAAGCACTCCTGTGATAGACATGGGCAACGGAGAATTTTTGCTTAGTTTCCACGGTAAACAGGATGATGAGCACGGTTATGCTCAATCGTTTATGATACTGCGTGAAAAAGAAAACGATTTTCCCGAGATTACAAATCTTTATCCAAAGCCTTGGATAACAAACGAGGCAGACTTTGAGCGCCCTGCAAAATTCGGTATACCTTGCGTATTCTTTACGGGAATAATAAAGCAAGACGATAAATTGCTTGTAAGCTATGGCGCAGCTGATGAATTTGCCGCAACAATGGAACTTGACTATAACAAGCTTGTTGAGATTTTGCGTAAATACCCATATAACAAATAACTATTGAACAAAAAAGCATCTGAGCATTAAAACTCAGATGCTTTTTTATTCAACTTTACAATAGACATTTAAATTTTTCCGTGCTATAATACTGTGGTTTGAACGCTTTGGTTAGGAGAAAATATTATGAAAGAGTTTTATTTAAAACCTAAATTTTTTGAAACAGTAAAAGGATATACCAAGGATCAGCTTATAAAGGATATCGTTGCTGGTATAATTGTAGCAATTATCGCTCTGCCGCTTTCTATAGCATTAGCATTGGCATCGGGTGTCGAACCCGTCTGTGGTGTTTACACTGCAATTTTTGCAGGCTTTATTGTAGCGCTGCTTGGTGGTAGCACTGTACAAATCGCAGGTCCCACAGCAGCATTTGCAACTGTTGTGGCAGGCATTGTCGCTTCAAAGGGTATGTCGGGTCTGATTACCGCGTCACTTATGGCGGGCATCATACTTATTCTTATGGGCGTCTTTAAGCTCGGTTCGCTTATAAAATACGTACCAAAAACCATTACTGTAGGCTTTACCGCAGGTATTGCAGTCACCATATTTTTAGGTCAGATAAAAGACTTTTTAGGTATTACATACGCTGATGGCGCAAAGCCCATTGAAGCCATTGAAAAAATTGAAGCCAACATACACAACATTTCTACTTTCAACTGGCAATCTATGCTTGTGGGCGCAATATGCCTTGCGATACTTATTATATACCCTAAGTTTGAAAAGAAAATTCCACCCTCTCTTATCGCCGTAGTTGTCGGCGCGTTGATGGTTAAACTTATCCCCGCTTTAGATAACGGCGTTTACACCATAGGCGAGCTTTACACTATTCCCTCGGGTTTTCCAAAATTCACATTAGGCAATGTTAACATTGACCTTGACACCGTTGTTTCCCTTATACCAAACGCGTTGACCATAGCAATTCTTGCAGGTATTGAATCATTGCTTTCGTGTGTAGTAGCCGACGGTATGACCAATACCAAGCACAACCCCAATGCCGAGCTTGTAGCGCAAGGTCTTGGCAATATGACATCGGTGTTGTTTGGCGGTATACCTGCAACGGGC
Organism: Acutalibacteraceae bacterium; assembly: GCA_045602525.1. GTDB lineage: Bacteria > Bacillota > Clostridia > Oscillospirales > Acutalibacteraceae > UBA737. The sequence goes on along the minus strand of JAZSBS010000087.1, from coordinate 253 downwards.
GCCATCGCCAGAACTGCCGCAAACATTAAAAACGGCGGTAGAACAGCAGTAGCCGGTATGGTGCACTCGATTATATTGTTGCTTGTTGTGTTGTTTTTAATGCCATTGGCAGAGCTTATACCTATGCCAACAATTGCAGCAATACTGTTTATAGTCGCATACAATATGAGCGAATGGCGCAGTTTTGTAAATATAATTAAAGAAAAGCATTTTACCGATATTCTTATAATGGTGCTCACCTTTGCGCTTACCG
>JAZSBS010000086.1:0-7087 GCA_045602525.1 Acutalibacteraceae bacterium | reverse complement strand
ATGGCAATGGGAATCGTATAAAGAGAAATAACACTATAAGAGAGCAATGAATAAATTATCCGATGCGAGTTACACGGTATTATAAACTACAATTTATCGAATTGTTTTGTGTCGACATCTAAATCGGTGCAACTTGCCATAGAAAACCACTGATTGAATGGCGATTTTTACGCCTACCTTTAGTGGTTTTTCTTATTGTAGGAAAGATTTTAAAGTAAGATATAGTCGGGTTATGAGACCGAAGGGCGAATAAGTTGGAGGTAGTGAATGACAGTACAGTATGCTGTCAGAGCCGCGAGGTGACTGAAGACAAATTTTCCGCAGAGAATTTTGAAAGACCGTTGGTTCAAGTCGTCCCGCAACCAAAAAACTCATTGATATTTCGAGGGGATTTTTAATTATATTCGCCTTGCAGCAAGCGATATTGCCCCACAGTGTTATGGTGAGGTTTTAATTTATTACTTTGTTGACTATTAAAATAAGTCGTGATATAATTAATGTGAATAATAAAACTTTAATATTATTCAAACGTTTTAGAAAAATTATCTAAAAAACAGAATGGAAGAGGAAATTGTTATGGACGAGAAAAAAGCCCTGTACAAGCAAACCAAAAAGGCCTATAAAAAGGCAAAACGCAAGGCGTTAGGATTGTGGAAAACCTTGGCAATTATTTGCCTTGTGTTCACCGTTATTTTGACACCTGTGAGCGTTGTGCTCGGTATGTTTGATAACACCATTGCCGCATTTGCAGGCGGTACTTTCTGGGAACTCCAGAACGAAGATAAAAATGCTCAGTATTATGAGCTTGATTTTAAATCAAATGAAGAAATGTACAAATACGGCGACGATATCTGTTATCAGGTAGAGGCGGAAGGCGCTGCATTATTGCTTAATAAAGATGGCGCATTGCCACTATCCGTTGGCGACAAGGTAAGTACACTTTCTTCAAGTTCGGTTAACTTGGTTTACGGCGGTACCGGTTCGGGTAACGTTGATGCTTCTAAAGCTGACGACTTTAAAACCGCACTTGAAAAATCAGGTCTTAAAGTAAACCCGACTTTGTGGGACTTTTATAAAACGGGCGCAGGCGCGGCATACGACCGCAGTGCATCGGCAGGTGAAAGCGCAGTGCTTGCAGGTCAGGCTTCTATTGCCGAAGTTCCTATGGATGTTTACACAGACGACGTTAAAAACTCTATCACCGAATACGGCGATGCCGCAATTATTACATTCTCACGCGTAGGCGGTGAGGGTTATGATTTGGCTTTTAAAGAATACAACTACTTAGCACTTGATGAAAACGAAAAGGCATTGCTTAAATATGCTTCTGACCTTAAAAAAGACGGTAAAATCAAAAAGGTTATCGTTCTTATAAACTCATCAAACGCTCTTCAGGTTGACTTCTTAAAGGACGACACCTACGCTATTGACGCTTGCCTTTGGATTGGCGGCGTTGGTATCAGCGGAACAAATGCCGTAACGGATATTTTGGCAGGTAAGGTTAACCCGTCTGGTAGTCTTGTAGATACATACTGCTATGACAACTATTCTTCACCAGCTATGCAAAACTTTGTGCCCACCACATACGAGGGCTTTGACGGTGAAAATATACCCAAGAATGCCAGCACCTATATGATTTATCAAGAGGGTATTTATGTAGGCTATAAATATTATGAAACCCATTACGAAGACTATGTTATGGGTACAGGTAATGCGGGCGACTACAAATATGGCGATAAGGTTGCTTTTCCGTTTGGTTACGGTTTAAGCTTTACACAATTTGACTATTCAAATATGAGTGTTAAATATAATGCCGAAACCGATCAGTTTGAAGTTAGCGTAAACGTTACAAATATTGGTGATATGGCAGGCAAAGAAACCGTACAGGTTTACTCACAGTCACCATATACCGAATACGACAAGGAAAACAAGGTAGAAAAAGCATCTGTTGCTCTTTGTGGCTTTGGTAAAACCAAGGTGTTAGAGCCGGGTCACAGCGAAATTATCACAATTAAGGTTGACAAGCGCGACCTTGCATCCTACGATGCCTATGGCGCTAAGACATATATCTTGGACGCTGGTGACTATTATCTTACCGTTGCAACCGATGCACATACGGCTGTTAACAATACACTTGCGGCAAAGGGCTACACCGTAGCAAACACAGAAGGTAAAATGGATGCTGACGGTAATGTGGCACTTGTGTACAAGTGGACTCAGGATGCTTTTGATGCTAAAACATATTCAACATCTTTAAACGGTACCGAAATCACAAATCAGCTATCAAATGCCGACATTAACCTTTATGAAGGCAACGATGACAAGATTACTTATCTTTCACGTTCTGACTGGCAGGCAACCTGGCCTTCAAAAGAAATTTATAAGATAGCCTTAACCGAGAAGATGATTGCTGAACTTCAGGATGTTCAGTATGATGCTAAAAATTACGATAAGGTAGATATGCCTACCTTGGGTGCCGATAATGGTCTGACCCTTTATGATATGATAGGCAAGGATTATGACGATCCAGATTGGGATAAGTTGCTCGATCAGCTCACCTTTGACGAAATGGTATCTATGATAGGCGACTCTTTCCATTGGAGAATGCCTGCCGAATCGGTTAACGCGCCCGGTGCGCGTGACGAAAATGGACCTCAAGGTCTTACAGCCGCAATCTTCGGCGCAGGTCTTGGTGATATTGAGCCTACCGCATTTACGTCTGAAGACGTAATGGCTGCAACCTTTAATGTAGAACTTATGTATGAGGTTGGTAAGGTTATAGGTAACAACTGCCTTGCTGCTGACGTTGTATGTCTTTACGGTCCGGGCAGTAATACACACCGTACACCTTACGGCGGCAGAAACTTTGAATATTATTCAGAGGACGGCTTCCTTGCAGGTGAAATCGGCGGCGCAGAAATTCAGGCAATTCAGGATAAGGGCGTAGACGTTGTTATCAAGCATTTTGCACTTAACGACTGCGAGCAGGAGCGTCTGGGTCAGGCGGCTTGGATTGGAGAGCAGGCAGCACGTGAAATATATCTTAAGGCCTTCCAGAAGCCACTTGAAGAGTGTGATGCAAACGGCGTTATGACCGCATATACCCGTTGGGGCACAAGATGGTCTGGCAGTTATAAGAACCTTATGACAGGCATTATGCGTAACGAGTGGGGAAATCGCGGTATGTCAATTACCGATAACGTACTCGTTAACTACTGCAACGGAGTTGATGCGTTAATGGCAGGCGGCGTTACCACATTTGACGCTATGCTTCCATACATTACAAATCAACTTCCAAATTATGAGGATGACGCTGTTATAGTTACCGCTATGCGCGAGGCTTGTCATCATAATCTTTATGTTCTTGCTAACTCTTCAGCAATGAATGGCGTTGGTAAGGATACCGTGGTTAAGGCAATAACGCCCGGCATTATTCAAAAAGTAAAAACAGCCGCCGTCGTGGTTGGGGTTTTAGCTGTAGCATTTATTGTGCTTTGGATTCTTGGCGGTAAAAAACTCCGCAAGACAGAACAATATTCTGCTTATAAGCAAGCTAAAAAAGATAAAAAAGCATAAAATTAATAAATATAAAATTATGGGAAGCACTCGAAAGGGTGCTTCCCATAGGCTGACGAGAGCCAAACGCGAAAGGGTTTGTTTGTCGTCAGTCTTAACGATAAAAAGGAAAGAAAATTATGAGAAAAATATACCTGCTGAATGAAAATTGGGTGTTCACCTATTTTGATGGAAGCAAAAAGGATATAAATATACCGCACACCTGGAATAATATAGATGGGCAGGACGGTGGCAATGATTACCGCCGCGGGACCTGTATTTATGAAAAAGAGTTTTCTGCTCCGGAATTTAATCAAGACCAGTGTGTCTATCTTGAATTTGCGGGTGTAAACGCCTCGGCAAAGGTTATATTAAACGATATAGAAATTATGTCGCACGATGGTGGATATTCAACCTTCAGGTGCGATGTAACCGAGCATTTAAAGATGCAAAATCATCTTACCGTAGAGGTCGACAACTCAATAAATGACCGCGTTTATCCTCAAAAGGCCGATTTTACTTTTTACGGCGGTATTTATCGAGACGTGCGTCTTATAGTGCTTAGCAGGCAGCATTTTGATATGGACTTTTATGGTGGCTGTGGCTTGGCCGTATCAGCAGAGGTTAAAGAAAACGATGCTGATGTGTGGGTGCGAACTTGGCATAATGCCGAAAACGCTACCGTTAATATAAAAATTCTTGACGATTTGGGCGTAGAGGTAGCGACGGGCGACGGAAATGATACGCATTTAACGGTGTATAACGCTCACTTGTGGCAGGGCATAGAAAACCCCTATCTTTATACCTGTGAAGCCGAGCTTATAATAGACGGCACAGTAGTAGATAAGGTTAGCGCAAGCTTTGGTGTAAGAACATTTTATGTTGACCCACAAAAAGGTTTTTTCTTAAATGGAAAACCATATGCTTTGCGCGGTGTGTGCCGTCACCAAGACCGCAAGGGACTCGGCAATGCGCTTACTCGCGAGCATCACGAGCAGGATATAGATATGATAAGGGAGATAGGTGCCAACACTATTCGATTGGCGCACTATCAACACGACCAGTATTTTTATGATTTGTGCGATAAATACGGCTTTGTTGTATGGGCTGAAATACCTTATATTTCAGAGCATATGGTAAACGGTCGCGAAAACACAATCTCACAAATGAAAGAGCTTATTGTACAGAATTATAATCACGCATCCATTTGTTTTTGGGGGCTTAGTAACGAAATCACTATTTCTACCAAGAATAAAAAAGATATGCTAGATAACCATCGTGTGCTTAATGACCTTGTACACGAAATGGATTCCAGCCGCCCGACAACACTTGCGTGCTATGCAGTGTGCGGTCCGTTTAATCCCGTGGCACATATTTCCGACATTGTCAGTTGGAACTTGTACCTTGGTTGGTACACGCCGTTTTTGTGGCTTAATGATTTGTGGGTAGACTTTTTCCATTTGGTTTATCCAAATCGAGCGCTCGGTTATTCGGAATACGGCTGTGAGGCTATGACAAATCTGCACTCAAGTCATCCATATCGTGGCGACCAGACCGAAGAATATCAATGTGTTTATCACGAATATATGCTACGCTTTTTTGAAAAACGTCCGTTTATGTGGGCGACTCATTTGTGGAATATGTTTGACTTTGCCGCCGATGCGCGTAATCAGGGCGGTGAGCCGGGTATGAACCACAAGGGACTTGTGACCTTTGACCGCGAGATAAAAAAAGACAGTTTTTATCTTTACAAAGCGTATTGGTCAGAAGAAAAATTTGTGCATATCTGCGGTAGACGTTACGTTGACCGTGTCGAGAGTATTACTGATGTCAAGATTTACTCAAACTGTGATGAGGTAACACTATATGCAAACGGTAAAAAGGTTGCGACCAAAAAAGGCAATAAAGTGTTTAAGTTCAGGGTTATGTTAGAACCAAACACCGAGATTAAAGCCGTAGCAGGCGAGTGTGAATATACAGTTGTAATCCGTCGCGTTAATAATCCAAATCTTTCCTATAAATTAAGAAAAGACGGTGGGAACGGCGGAAACTGGGTTTAAAAGAGGTAAAAAGTAATGAGTGAAAAAGGTATGAACCGCGCAAAATTTTATCAGCTTGCGCTGTTTCCTATGAACAACGGCGCTACAAATGTTTATTTTGTGCTTATTTTAAGTTATATTGCAACCTTTGGTAACAAGGTTTTAGGACTTGCTATGGTGTTTGCTTCCTTTATGGTCACCGGTATGCGTGTTTTTGACGCCATCACCGACCCAATAATTGGCGCACTTATGGACAAGACCAACGGCAAGTTTGGTAAATTCAGACCATTTATGGTTATTGGTAACGTTACAATGGCGGTATCGGTAATACTGCTTTATATGCTGACACCGCTTATTCCAAATAATATGATGTGGTTGCGCTATACTGTATTCATATTGCTTTATGCTATATGGGTTTTGGGATATACCTTCCAGACCTCTGTTACCCGTTCGGCACAGCCTGCGCTTACTAACGACCCCAAGCAAAGACCGCTGTTTACTGTTTTTAATACAATAGGCTCTCTTGTTGGTATGGGTGTTATGCAGTTTGTAGGTCCTATCCTTGCGGGCGACGGCTTTGCGGGCGACTATAATGCAAGCTGGTTCCGTATAATGACACCCATCGGTGTAGTTGTATCGATTTTACTTACCATTCTTGCAATTGTTGGCATCTGGGAAAAGGATAACGAAAAGTATTTTGGTCTTGGTGGCAAACAAGAAAAGGTTAAAGTTTCTGAATATATTTCAATTATTAAAGCAAATAAACCGCTTCAGCGCCTTATGGTAGCAGGAGGCGGCTGCAAATTGGCACTTGCAATTGCAACAAACGTTACCGTGCTTATAATGCTGTATTCTTGTCTTATGGGAAATTATGACGGTTTATATTTGCCTATGATGGTATTGGGTTATGTGTTCTCGGCACCGTTCTTCCTGCTTACTGTTCGCACCTCACAAAAGCACGGTCAAAAGCGTTCTCTTATGACCTATGTTGCGGTAGCGCTTATTTGCTATGTTGGCGTACTTGCTCTCTTACTTATGTGGAAACAGGGTAACCCCGCATTCAACTTAACACTTATGGCTGACGGTAAGCTGTCGATAAACCTTTACACAATTTTGTTTATACTGTTCTTTGGCGTGGGCTACGGTGCATATTATTCGACTGCCGATATGCCGATTCCTATGGTTGCTGACTGCGCAGACTACGAAACCTACCGTTCGGGTAAATTTATCCCCGGCATTATGGGTACGCTCTTTAGTCTTGTGGATAAACTTGTTTCATCACTTTCGGCTACTGTCGTAAGTCTGGCGTTGCTGTTTATAAATGTTCGCGATTTACCCACAAAGGAAACCGCTTATGTTGAAGGTATGAACTGGGTGGTAATTGCACTGTTCTGCTTAGTTCCTATGGTGGCTTGGATTTTAACTCTTATAGCTATGAAGGGCTACGAGCTTGACGGCAAGCGTGTAAAAGCTATTCAGGCTGTAAACGCCGC
>JAZSBS010000085.1:0-10837 GCA_045602525.1 Acutalibacteraceae bacterium | reverse complement strand
AATCCACATAGCAGTTTTAACATTATAGAATTCTTTAAGCACAACATCAACACCGTCAACTATTTCTGTTTTAATGTTACCTTGTTCATTATCCACCGAATATCCTGAATGACCTTCTGTTATTCGTTGTGAAAAAACAATAGTATCTCCCATGTTGTTTTTATACTTTATTATTATTTCAACATTATTTTCTGTTTTACTCGTCTGCTTAAAACCGTCGGGAAGATAGGTCAGTACATACTCTTTTGTGATTTCATCTGCCATATCGCCCTCATAGGTATAACGGGTAAAGGTTTCATAAACCTGCTTTATAAACCTTATAACAGGCTCGCGGATGGCTTTTACACTAAAGGCGGCGGTAAATACGGTAAGTATCGCCACCACAACAACCGCCGCGCGCTTTGCCGCGGTGTTTACAAGCACCCAATAGGACCTTCTTTGCGATTTTATAAGACGCGCCATACGCTTGTTAAACCGCTCGGAAAAGGTATAATCTATATCGTCTTCATTGTCGGGGATATGGGAAAATTCCGCAGAAACAACCTCACGAAAAGCGTTTTTAAAATCATCTCTGCTGATTGACATAGTCCTCATCTCCTGTCGGTTTTACTTTCTCTAAAAGCAATTTCTTGCCCCTAAGCAGCTGCTTTTTGATTGTTGAAAGCGGTAGGCCTAACGCTTTTGCCGTTTGGGGCGCTGTAAGACCTATCACATAAAAGTGATAAAGCACGTCACGATATCTGCCGCTTAACGATTTTATTGCGTCAATAAACATATCATATTCTGCTTTGTCGCATATATAATCAAGAAACGTATCGTCGGATAATTCCGCCATATTGTCCATATTGTATTCGGTTACGGTATCAAGCGATAGGTCGCTGTGCCTTTTACAGTTTATCATATTAAGTGCGGTGTTTTTTGTCGATTTTAGTAGATAGTTACGCAAATCTGTTTCATTTTTTATATTGCGCACAGCGTCCCAGTTTTTCTGCGCTATAACAAGAAACACCTCGCCGACGGCATCCTCGGCGTCGTTTTCGTTATTCAGTATGGTCTGCGCCATGGTCACCATTTGCTTTTTGTAGGAGTTGAAAATTTCCTCAAACAAGACTTTGTCGCTATCATCGTCAAGATATGCCAAATATAAAGCCAGCATAAATACCTTCCTCTTTGTGTCCTCCTATATATACAACAAATGAAACGGTAAAAAAGGGGACAAAATTTTTTATACAGCCAGACCATTATACAACCAAAGAAAAATCTTGTCAAAGCGTAAAACTTTGACAAGATTTTTGTAATTAATAATTATTATCAACTGTAATCCATTCGCCGCCTGCTTCGAGACTCTTTTTACCTGCTTCGCGAGCAGCAGCAATCATAAGTGTTTCTTTGTGTGATACGGGCTCAACCCCTGTTTTAAAGAACTCTATCATTGCCTTGTAGTGATAAATCCAGAAATCATAACTGCAGTCAATAAGCTTATTGCTTGTAGGAATAGATATATTCATCATATAAGGACTGTCGTAATTAAGACTGCTGATAACAATGTGTCTGCCACTGTTCATTTCAATAGTCACCGAATAAAAAGCATCGTCGGTCATTACGGCGCTGACGCATTTGGCAGGCTCTTCCATAAGCATCATAGCAGGCTCAAGCGCGTGAAGAATATAGTTGTCATAAGAATTTTGCGGTGTCATTGCAACAAGTGATTTTATTGCCTTGCGGTCTACCGTGTAATACTCTTGCGCATAGCGAAGCGCCGAACAGGTGTAGCAGGGTGTACCGCTTTTTTCAGCAATATCAATCATACGCTTGGCAGATGCTAAATCAGTGCCAAACGGCTTATCAACAAAGCAGGGCTTACCGCTTGCCAGCGCCTTGCGGCTAAGGTCTTCTTTCCTTTCGCAGTTATCGGGGGCAAAAACTATAAGCACGTCAGATTTTTCAATAACCTCTTCAATGGTAGCGCAGTATTCTACGCCCATTTTTTCACACCACTGTTCGCTTGTGGTACCGTTTACGGGGTTTGCAATTTCGCCGTAGGCGTAGCATACCTTAACCTCGCCGTCTGATTGCTCAGCCAGGTGAGCCGGCGCGGTGTTTGCGTGCCATTCGTCAAGATAGTAGTCTATAAAACCAACTTTAATCATTTTTATTCTCCTTAATCCAAAGAAATCTCTTTGTGCAAATCAGACGAATCATATATTGCCTGCATAATACGAGAGGTGATAATATTGGTATCAATGTGAGAAGCCAATTTCTTACCCGTCTTTACGCAATCAACAAATTCGTTAATTTCGGTAATAAACTGGTCGTTTTCTTCAAACTCGGGCTTGTAAGAATAAACGGCGCCGTCCTTTGTGGTATAAACGGTGAAGTCTTTGGTGTAGTAATCAATACGCACACCGCCCTTATCACCCATAAAGTCGATATACATTTCTTCCTTGTCAAGATTTTGCGCCCATGCGCCATTTACTGTAATGGTGGGACCTTCGGTACGAATAAGCGCCGTAACCGAGTCGTCAACGTCATAAATACCGTCAAGCTTAGGAGGTCCTGCCCACATTTTTCCCGGGAATACGTATTCGGGGATATTCTTACCCAATTTACAGAACGCTTCACCCGTAACGGTAAGGGGCTTTGGATCGCCGCAGCAGTACATAACTATATCAAGAAAATGTATGCCCCAGTCGATAAGCGCGCCGCCGCCTGCAACAGCCTTTGTTGTAAAGTCGCCGCCAAGACCCGGTATCGAACGGTAGCAACGGAAGCTTACGTAGACGTGGAAAACGTCACCAAGAACGCCCTCGTCGATAAGTGATTTAAGTTTATTAACACCGTTATGAAAACGGTTGCAAACTCCGATGTTGAGTATGCGGCCTGTTTCGTGCTGAACCTTTTGCATCTCAAGCGCTTCTGCATATGTACGCGCGGCGGGTTTTTCACAAAGAACCTCTTTGCCGGCTCTCATAGCGTCAATAGAAATCTGCGCGTGTACGTTGTTAGGTGTGCAAACCGATATTGCCTCTACCTCGGGGTCGGCTAAAACCTCGCGATAGTCTGTAACCGCAATACCGCAACCGTATTCCTCCACGGCTTTTTGTGCGCGCTCGGGGATGATGTCGCAAAAATATTTAATTTCTGCCTCTTCGTTCTGCATATACGCGGGAATATGCCTGAAATTAGCAATAGTACCGCAACCAATAACTGCAACTTTCATAAATCTTACCTCACTTTATATTTAGAGTCTATGACCCTGATTTACGGGAATTTTTGGCGTAAGCGCTGGGACTTATGCCCTCGCGAGCGGAAAAAGCCTTGCTGAATACGTGAATACTGCTATAGCCCATTCGCTCGGCTATGGCTGTGATGGTCATTCCACTGCGTAGCAGCTCACACTCGCGCGAGTGGCGGCTCATTAAAAAATAATCCTTAAGGCTAAGCCCCATTGATTTTGAAAAAAAGGATGATATATGCGAATAACTGTAACCAAATTTTTCGGGCAGCTTTTTAAGCACGTTTATGTCCTCTACGCTTGAATCTATAAATGAGCAAATCTGCGCAACGGTGCGTTTTTTGCCAAATCGAAGGTCTGGAACGTAGACGCTGTTTGCCTGACCCTTTAGCGAACGCAGGGTATAGATTAACAGCTTACGGATGCTGTCGGCAACTATGTTTTCTGAAAATTCATCCTTGCCGTACAAATTTAAAAATATGTCGTGAAAGGTGTGGGGGATACTGCGGTCAGCCGCCGCGCAGCCACCGCTTGCGCTTTTAAAAAATTCCGACAGCATTTGCTCGCACTTTTGCGAGTTGTCGATTATATCAAAGGCTAAATAATAGTACCTGAGCGAATGACCGTCGGCGCTTTCGATTGCGTGCGCCATACCCTTTGGGTTAAAAACTATATCACCCGTTTTGCAAAAATAGGTCTTGTCGCCGCATAGGATGTTTGCGTTTCCTCTGACAACGTAAGTGATTTCATTTGCAATCTGAATGTGCTTTTTACACTTAAATCCGGAATAGGTGTCAATATCCCCTACCTGAATTATGCTAAACGGCAAAAAATCCTTGGGTTTTTCGTAAAAGCCATTATCAAAATGAAACTTTACAAAATCTGCCATTATGCCCACCTCAACATTCGAATTTTACCACAAAAGCCACGGTTTTTATTTGGTATTAACCTTGTTTTTGTTTGTCATTTCTTATTATTTCAAAAAACAAATAAAAAATCAAGCCCTTTTAAAAAAGGCTTGATTTTAAATTACTTCTTCTTTCGCTTATCGGCATAAACGCTGGGGCTTACACCCTCGCGTGCAGAAAATGCGTTACTGAAGGCGTGTATACTGCTGTAGCCCATTCTTTCTGCAACCTCGGTTACCGAAAATCCGCTTTTAAGCAGGTCACACTCATACTTGTGTCGACTTAAAAGAAAATAGTTTTTAAGGCTTATGCCCATTGATTTTGAAAAAAAGGATGACAGATACGAATAGCTGTAGCCAAATTTTTCGGGCAGTTTTTTAAGTGTAGATATATCCTCGACATTGGAATCCATAAATGAACAAATCTGCGAAATTATGCGTTTTTTACCAAATCGCACATCCGGAATGTAAACTCGGTTTGCCATACCCTCAAAAGAGCGGTGTGTGAAAATAAGAATTTTTCGGATGCTGTCTACTATAAGCGCCTTTGAAAGTTCGTCCTCATCATAAAGATTGATAAAGATGTCCTGAAACGCATTGGGTATAGCCTTGTCAGCGACAGCTTTACCCGAACTGTGATTATCAAAAAAGTCGGAAAGTATTTTTTCGGCACACGACGAGGTGTCATCAATTCCAAAGGATATAGAATAATACCTGAGCGAATGACTCTCGGCATTTTTTATAGCGTGGGTATCACCTTTTGAATTATAAATAATGTCGCCCGCCTTGCAGTCATAAACCGTATCTCCGCAGGTTACCTGTGCCACACCCTTGACAATGTACGTTAGCTCGTGCTGATTGTTTTGATGGTCGGCAAGCTCGAAGCCCGGGTAGGTATCTATCTCACCAACCTGATATACAGTAAAAGGAGCAATGTGCATAGGGTCATCTACAAACCAATTGTCAAAATGGAATTTCACAAGCTCGTTAGGCTGTTGTGTCATAACCATATCCCCCTTTTAGTAAAATTGTATATTTTACACAATATATTTTAATACATTGAATAATATTTGTCTTTAATAAAAAAATACTATTATTTAATATTTTTTACTGTATGTGAGATTAAATGCATTTTTTTAAACAAAAAAACCACCGCCTTATATCACAAAAGCGGTGGTTTTAAGTGCGGCTGCGTACAAAATTTATTTAAGAAAGTTGGTTGTAGAAAAACCAAAAATGCAGCCTATATAGTAAAAGCAGACCTGACTCTTCCGCTTACTACACTTATTGTTCCTCGGTTGACGTGTTTATATACATTTCCTCGCAGGCAAGCTCAGCTTTTTTAAGCTCTTCAATAGCCTTTTCAACACCGTCGATTAAAATTTTATACATTTTTTCATAGTCTGCCATTCTTTTGCCTCCGAAACTTATAGAATAAAAAAAGCGCGCAACTTAAAGTTACGCGCTGAAAACACATAACTCTTAGTTATCGCGACATAACATTGACAAATCACAAGAGAAAGTTGATTTGAGAAATGTGTTTTCATCAGAACAAATACATCACTCTTGTGATTATGCCATGTTCAATCGTTATGTCGCACAGCTATGATAGCACAAACAAAAACCGCCGTCAAGTCATTCGACAAAACATATCAAAACATTACAAAACCTTACAAAAACAGTCAAATCAAGGCTATTCATAGGACATAAAAAGTCTTGTCAAACTGCTTCGGTTTAACAAGACTTTCCTTATTTTTTAATCCTCTTTTATTCTTCTCTGAATTGCTGTCTGTGTAACATAGCGTATATGCCGTCTTGAGCTATAAGCTCATCATGTGAGCCCTCCTCGCAAATTTCACCGCCCGATACAACGGCGATATGATCGGCGTTTTTAATTGTAGAAAGGCGGTGCGCCACAACAAGCGTTGTTCGGCCCTTGCACAATTCATCAAGGGATTGCTGTATCATAATTTCGGTTGCGTTGTCAAGCGCGCTTGTAGCCTCGTCAAGAATAAGTATCGGTGGGTTTTTAAGGAATACGCGCGCAATACTGAGTCTTTGTTTTTGTCCGCCCGAAAGTTTTACGCCGCGTTCACCTATTACGGTGTCATAACCGTTTGGCAAGGACATAACATATTCGTGAATATTTGCGCGTTTTGCCGCTTCAATTACTTCGTCATCGGTAGCATCAAGTCTGCCGTAGAGTATGTTTTCTTTAATGCTTGAGTTAAAAAGATAAACGTCTTGTTGAACAATACCTATGTTTTTACGAAGTGAATTGCGTGTGATATTGTTTACGTCGACTCCGTCAATCAACAATTGACCCTCGCGGATGTCATAAAAATGCGGAATAAGGTGACAAATGGTTGTTTTACCACCACCCGAAGGGCCTACCAGCGCGTAGGTTTTGCCCTTTTCAATTTTAAGGCTTACATTTTTAAGCACATTGTCTCCGTCACCGTAGCCGTAGGTAACATTTTTAAATTCGATGTTTCCCTCTGCGTGTGATATATCGACAGCACCAGGCTTGTCTGCTTCAACAGGAGCATCAAGAATTTCAACAAAACGCTCAAAGCCCGTTACACCATTCTGGAATGATTCCATAAAACGAATAAGTGTGTTTACAGGGTTTATAAACAGGTTTATTGACACAATAAACGCCGAATAATCACCAAAGTTTTCTATCTTTCCGTTGAACAGGAAAAATCCGCCCGCTATCAGCAAGATAACGTTGAAAACATCGGTAATAAAGGTTGTGCTTGAATGGAATTGCCCCATAGCCTTGTATGCCATACGGCTGTTTTCTACAAACTGGACATTTCCCTTTGAAAACTTTTCTATCTCTTTATCATGATTTGTAAAAGCCTTGGTAACACGTATGCCCGAAATACTGCTTTCAAGCGCCGCATTTATTATCGCGTTTGATTCGCGGCGACGCTTAAAGGCATCACGCATTTTTTTGCGCAAAACCGATGACACAATCATAAGCAGCGGTACGCAAATAAGCAAAATAAGTGATAACGGCACGTTGATGGACATAAGATACGAAAATGAAATAATAATTGATACGCTTGTTATTATAACGTTTTCGGGGCCGTGGTGCGCAAGCTCTACAATATCAAACAGGTCGCTTGTCATACGGGTCATAATCTTACCTGTTTCATTATTATCGAAGAAAGAGAACGGCAGTTTTTCAATATGTGCGAACAGGTCGCTACGCATTTTTTCCTGCATTTTTACGCCCATCATATGACCTTGATACTGCACAAAATATGAAAGTCCCATACGAAGCAGATATATCAAAAGAAGTCCGCCGCCATAAATAACAATTTCTTTGTATTGTTCATTTGGGATAAGTTCATTCAGCATTTTACGCGTTATCATAGGATAAAAAATACCTATAACCGACATCGCAAATGACGCCAGCATATCAAGCGCAAAGGTTACTTTATGGGGTTTGTAGTAGCTTAAAAATCTTTTTAACATTGTTTTGCCCTTTACTTCAATTTTCGTTGAGTTTTTTATACATATTAATAATTTCTTGTCTTAAATTTTTGTTTTCTTCCCCTTTTAGTTTGGGGTCACTTTCAAGTAAGACTGCCGCCGCCATACCTGTAAGCCGCAAAATATCGGTATCGGCATAAATGTCGGCAATTTTAAGACTTGGAAGTCCGTGCTGACGTGAACCTAAAAAGTCACCCGGTCCTCGAAGCCGTAAATCCTCATCAGCAATTTTAAATCCGTCATTATTTTGTTTTATAACATTCAGCCTGTCGGCTGTAGTTCCTGATTTATAATCGGAAATAAAAATACAGGTCGATTTATATTTGCCTCTACCTATTCTTCCGCGCAATTGATGCAACTGCGAAAGCCCGAATCGCTCGGCATTTTCAATAACCATTATAGCCGCGTTTGGTACATCTATGCCAACCTCTATCACGGTGGTGCAAACAAGCAATTGTATCTCACCGTTTTTAAAGGCGCGCATAACTGCCTCTTTTTCTCTGGGTTTCATTTTGCCGTGAAGAAGTCCTACACTATAATTTTTAAATTCACCGTTGCGGATTTCGGCATAATATTCTTCGGCGCTTTTTATATCAAACTCTTCGTTTTCCTCGACCATAGGACATACGATATATCCCTGTCTGCCCTCGTCAAGATGCTTTTTAATATAACCAAAAACTCGGGGGCGCAAGGCGGATTCAACGCAGTAGTTCTCTATCTGCCCTCTTCCTCGCGGATATTCGTCGATTATGCTTATATCAAGGTCGCCGTAGATAATAAGACCAAGTGTGCGCGGTATTGGCGTTGCTGACATTACAAGGGTGTGCGGTCGCGTTCCCTTGCCGGAAAGCTCGCTGCGCTGTGCCACACCAAAACGATGTTGTTCATCTGTGATAACGAGCGCCAGATTTTTAAAAGTCACATCGCCGCTTATAAGTGCGTGTGTGCCAACGGCTATTTGAGCTTCGCCGCTTGCAAGCATCTCTTTCGCGCGGGTTTTTTCACTCTTTTTTAGCGAGCCTGTAACAAGCACACATTTTATATCGGTGTTTTCAAGACTATCACATAAATTTTTATAGTGTTGCTCGGCTAAAATTTCGGTAGGAGCCATAATTGCCGCTTGAAAGCCTGACTTTGCAGTGTGATACATAAGAGCCGCCGCAACCGCTGTTTTGCCGCACCCGACATCCCCTTGCACAAGTCGGTTCATTATCCTGCCCGAAGCCATATCGCGAACACATTCACCAATAACGCGTTTTTGCGCGTTTGTCATTTCAAAGGGCAAAGATTTTATGTAATTACCCGTGTAATCATTAAAGAATACAAACGGCGATTTTATTCGTCTTTTGTTTTTAAGCAGCATAAGTCCCGTTCGCAAAATAAAAAGCTCTTCAAAAACGAGATGCTGTTTCGCACGAGTGAGCGCTTCCTCGCTTTTTGGAAAATGAATGTTTTCAATAGCGGTACGCAGGTCGCACAATTTATATTTAATTTTGATGCTCTCGGGCAAAACATCCTCTATCTCGCACCCTTGGAGCGCATTTTTAACAAGCTTTGATATCGCTGATGATGTCATATTTTTAGACGCAGGATATATAGGCGCGATACCCGTTCCCCCAACCTCACGTATTTCGGGCGATGACATAGCGGGTAAAAAGGTACCGCCTTGTATTTTGCCTAAAAATAAATATTCACTACCCTGATTAAGTCGGTTAGCAAGGTATTTGTTGTTAAAAATCGTCATCTGCAGTTGAGCAGTATCGTCGCTGACGGTAAATTTATACAGCGTCATATTTTTGCGGATAATATTTTCGGTAATCGGGGTTATGATGCGTGCTTTAACGCAAACTTTTTCATCAACACAGCAATCAAAAATTTGCTTGATATTGCTAAAATCCTCATATCCGCGCGGATAATAACGCAAAAGGGCACCGATAGTATCGATGCCCAGTGAATACAAATGCTGGGCGCGTTTTTCACCGACGCCCTTTAAAAATCTTATGTCGGTATTAAAATTAGACATTAAATTTATCACTCTACAGAAATAATATAATAATAAACAGGTTGACCGCCGTTTACAAAGGTGATTTCTACTTTGGAGCCAAACTTTTCATTAAGCTGTTCTTCCAAAGAAGCCGCTTGGCTCTCGGTAACATCCTCACCATAAATCACGGTTACAAACTCGCTGTCGCGCTTTATCATAGATTTAACAAGCTTCATAGTAGCCTTTTCAACATCGGTATCAACAAACGAAATCTTACCGCCTGTCATAGCCATTATTTCGCCCTGTTTAATCTTGTGACCGTCAAAGTCGGAGTCGCGCGCCGCAAAGGTTACCTGACCTGTAGCAATACGCTCAGCTGCCTTTTGCATTTCGATTGCATTTGCTTCGGTGTCGGAGCTTTCGTCAAATGTAAGCATAGCGGTAATACCCTGCGGAATTGTTCTTGTGTGAAGAACAATTACCTTACGGGTGCTGATGGGAATTGCCTGTTCAGCCGCCATAATAATATTTTTATTATTTGGAAGCACATATACGGTTTCGGCCGGTGTGCTTTCAATAGCGCGTAGAATATTATCGGTACTGGGGTTCATTGTCTGACCGCCCGAAACAATGGTATCTACGCCAAGGTCCTGAAACAACGCCGCAATACCATCGCCTGCGCAAACCGATACAAAGCCTACAGGCTTTGTAATCTCTGCCGATTCAATCTTTTCGTTTTCCATAGTTTTTGCAGGAGCCTTTTTAGCATTTGCCGCGTCGTGCTTAGCGCGTTCGTGCTGGTCGCGCATATTTTCTACCTTCATACTGGTAAGCGCGCCAAAGGTAAGACCCTCTTCAAACGCATTACCCGGATGATCGGTATGAACGTGAACCTTAATAATTTCATCGTCGTCAACCACAACAACACAGTCACCTATGGTTTCTAAGTATGCGCGAAGCTCGCTTGGTTCTTTCTGACATTCGGGGTCACGCTTTACTATAAACTCGGTGCAATAGGTAAATGTGATTTCAGTTTCAAACTCACCTGCTGCGTTACGGCTTTCGTTTTCTTCCTCGGGCTCTTCTATAGTACCGTCGGAATTTGATGCGATGACAACACCCTCGCGGAACACCGACATCATACCCTCAAGAATAATAACAAAACCCTGACCGCCCGCGTCAACAACACCTGCTTTTTTAAGCATTG